>JAISIJ010000055.1 GCA_031262245.1 Oscillospiraceae bacterium
AACTATTTCACGAAATTTTGCCTCGCTGATTTTTGAATGGTAAATATACTTGTTTTTCATTGTCTTTCCTCATAGAATAGCTTATCATACTATTCTAATCTTGTCAAGACCCAAATAAATTTATTCAGCTGTAGCTTAGTTAGAGAACAATGTATTGATAAAACTCATTGAATACAACAAAGAGCCTTGGAACTTATCAAATGATAAAATCTGCTTTTGTAGCTTAGTGTAACATTCGTCCTTGCTTGCTGAGTTATAAATAAATCGGTTTTATTTATGCAAATTTAAAAATTGTGTTTAAAAGTTATGAAAATTTCTTTTTAAGATAATTCAAGGTTGTTTCAGGGACAATTTGAGCTATTTCATCAAATTTCTTATCTTCAAGCAATTTACGTACACGACTTGCTAAAATTACACCGCCTCCGGTTTCTTTTCGAGGAATAACTTTCTTCTATAAGATATCTATGCCCGAGTGTAAAAGGATTGCAATTCATAACAATTGAGCCTATTCTCGGGCAATTCGGTTTAATGGAGTTGATATATCCCTATGCACGATATCTAAGGTAAAATTTCCAATGTCATTGAATAAATTTTTATATAATCTCCGGCATTACGCATACAACTACTTGAAAAAAATATACAACCATAATTATTTTGATTAACAGTAAACGTTGTTTTAGATACATTCAAGTTATCTTTATCTTCAATTTGGGAGATCACTTTTCCTCTTAAAAAAAGAGATTTATTATTAGGCCAATCCCCTCCCAACAGAAATTGCAATGAATTTTTCGTATTCTTATCTACACAATATTGCTTTGAATAATACTCATAAAAAACAGTTAATCTATAAGTTTTACCTGAAATAAGTTGTTTGGGCAAAGGAAACCGAACCCAAGAAATAATCTCATTTTTCGGAATATCTTGTTTTTGAGTATAGCAAACATATTCTTCAGTAACATTTTCTCTAAAAAATTCACTATCGTATATAGCTTGACCTTTTGAAATATTTAATGAGTAATATATATCATCAATTACTTTTTTATTTTCAACTGCAAGTTGCTCAAAACGGTTTTCAATCAATATTTTTTCTAATGCCCTCAAATAATACAACTGTATTTTTTGCTCTGCAATTTTTATTATTCTATCTGAAAGTGAAGAACACCCTACATATTTCCACCAAATGTTTACTAATTCAGGATTAACAGAGTTACTCTGATTGGTTTCAATAAATAATTTTTCTGTGTATTGATTGTAATAAAAATTCCACGGCTTATTAAGTTGACCAATATAATGTATAAGTTTAATTTGATCAATATTTGTGAAATCAGAATTAATATAATGACAACCTGCAGCCCATTTTAAGTCAGGTTGATAATGCAATTTTAATTTACCATTTGTACAGAAAACATAATTTAGTAAACCTTGGTCTCCGAATACATAAGTTTTCTTCCCCGGATTTTTTTCTTTCAAAACAGAAATAAGTTCATTATTTTTTTCTACCCAATCATAATTGGTAAAATTTGTCAAATCGTACAACACTATTCCTGCACCGAAAATATGTCCGGAAAGCAAACGTTTATTTAAACGTTCTTCTTCCAACCCTATTTTCTGTATAAAATTCTCACAATCTGTTCTGGTCATTGCAACAGAATTTACCGCCGAAATTTCATAATTTGTCATATCTTGGAAATAAAAATCGGATATGTCACCATTTATTATAATATCAATATCTAAAGATAAAAAACGATCTACGTTTATTTTATATGGTAAAAGCAATCTGTAGAATACACTATCCGGTAAATAAGAAAAATTTTGGGAGATACGAAGTCTTTCACAAAAAGATAAATCATCTTCAGTTAATTCAAGTTTATTTAAAGTAGCATCATATTTTTCAGAAGTCTTTTTAATATCGTAAAATATATCCTCGTCGCACTCACACAATAAAAAGAAATTTATCTTATACTGCTTATGATTTTCACAAATTGAAGCCATCAATACCGGTGCATAAATTGCAATACTATTACTAAAACATAAAGCTATATTCATTTCCATCATTATATCCCCTCCGCTAATTCTTTAAATTTATTTAATGTTTCATTTTGCATATTAACTTGACCTTCAAGTTCTTTGATTTTAGCATCTTTCATTCGGTTATCTCTGGCACGAAGACATTTCTCAGTTACTACTAAAAAAGGTTCTCTCATAACAATTTTATAAAATAAATCCCTTTCAGGCGGAGAAATACGTTTTCCTACATTGAAAAACAATCTTCCGTTACCGCCGAGATAATCTAACGGCACTTCCTTTTTATAAGCGACAGCTTCCGGTATTTCGTCAAACATTTCCTGCCCTTTGGCGTTATTTATAACAACAGCGGAAATTCCTTTTTTGTAATTTTCGGGAAGTTCGGTATCTCGCTTACTAATCCACCAAAAGTCACCGATAGAAATATCACCGACACGTGGTGTATTACAAAACTTACATTTTTCACAATGAACAGGCATCATAATATATTTATGATATAATTGTTGAAATGCATCATTAGAAGTATTTCTTACTTTCATATCTTCCCCTGTTACTGTTACTGTTACGCAATCGTGAGTCCAAAGATTATTGGGATTTTTCTTATATCTAAAAGCATAGTCCTCTATTTGCTTTCCGCCGAAAGATTCTTCCAGATATTTTTGGTAAAACAAAGGAGATGGTGATTGAGCACAAAATAAGTCAATGGTAAATAAATTATCATACTCTTTACCGAGAAATTTATATAATCCCGCAACCTGACAAGGACAACCCGTAAATAAAACTTTTTTTCCGTTATTAAGTCTTTCTTTGACTTCTGAAAAAATATTTTTAACGTCAGATTGCATATACTTACTCTTTTGCAATTTCGGCAAGTCTTCAAGTTTATCAATCATAATATGCTCAGCCGCAGTAAAATCGCTGTTCCAAGCACATCCGGCAACATAATCTCCGTTAAGAAATTGCTCGGCAATTAACGTAAAAATACCACCCGAGCTACTGTCAAATAATATTTTTTCATCATTTGCAATGAATTCATATAATTTCGGATTTTTATTATTATCCCTCTTATATTCCTCTTTAACCGGACAAATATTGTCACATTTCCCACAGTCGATGCATTTACTTCTGTCAATTTCAGCACAATTGTAACCATTTACATCACGTTTCATATAAAGTGCATTAGTTGGACAAACACCGGTACAAGCACCACAACCTACACATAAATTGTATGCCACGGGTATATTCCTTGCTTCTTCTGCTTTAGTAGTTATCGGTACTTCTAACGCATTTTTCAGCCAATTTATTGCTTTTTCTTTTTCGGCGGCAATTATCTTATCCGTTTCGGTGTAATCAATTTCCTTTAAAAACTTTTCGTCTCTTAAAATATTTTTAGAACTGGTTGAAAGTCTGTCAATCAAATTTAAACGTCCGAGTAAATCATAAAAACGCTCTGCACCGCGACCGGAATTTATAATTGAGAGAAAAGGTTTCCTGAATATTATAGAAAACGCTGTTCCGTGGAAACTATCTGTTATTACAAATTCAGCGTTAGAAAAAGCCTTAATAAAAACTTCACAGTTTGCAGGCGGTAAGATATTCGGCAAATCAAGAATTTCTTTCCTTTTTTCATAAGATGCAACATTACCGTCAAGAATATTAACAAGTTTAAGCCCGCTTTTTTCTG
>JAISIJ010000063.1 GCA_031262245.1 Oscillospiraceae bacterium
CTTGATATTTCAAATGAAATGACTAATATTTCTGCGGCGGCAATGCAACAATGCCACAAATTGATACAGGTTTGGAACGGCGGAAATTTAGTAAGAAGTATCGAGAAATTCATTGATACAAACGTAATGTTATCGTGTCCGATGGATAAAATGCGTGGGGTTGTGATTAACAAAGTTGTGGGGCGTGTGGGTATTCCTTTGGATGAAATTTTGAAGCAATACAGATTCAATGAGTTGGCAAAAATTCCTCTTTCGTATGATATTGCGGAATTACTGGAAACGAGGGTGGATGCTTACAATGCGGCTTCAAAAAAGCCCGTGATACAGCAATTTGTAGATGCTATCGGTGATATTGCGGCGTATATTTTAAACCTTTCTGACGGTACAGCCGAGGATATTAAACTTCCCGAAGATAGCGAGAAAATCAGCGAGGAAGATAAAGAAAAATTCCCCGAATTAAAATAAGAAAAGTAGGTGTTTTATGTTAAATTTACAGAATATTTATGCCGCACAGCAAAAGTATGGGGTTATTACAACGAATGTAGCGGCAGAGCGTGTAACATATCTGCAATATCTTGAGAATGGATTTAATACAAACAAAATTATTAAAACATTGGCATATATGCACAATTTTTAACTCTAAAATTTAGTTATATTTTTATATAATTTTCCTTGACTAAGTTTATTTTTTGTTATAAAATATAAAAAAATAGAAAGCGGTGGTTAAAATGGGCTGAAAAAGAAGATTTACAAGCCGGCGACTTGTAAATGAAAAAAATCGCTGTTTTTAAATATTAAGGAGAATACAAAGATGAAAAAAATCGTTTCTTTGGCACTCAGCTTTCTGTTATTGGCATCAAGCCAAGTTGATATGCTGAAAATTAATGCATACGGTAATATTTCCAGAGCTGTTCCCAATGTCACTCAACAGGAAGAATGGCTTTGTGCACCAGCCAGCGTAGCCGCAGCATTAAAATATATTAATAGTGTATATTTATCTTCCTATAACCCCGATATTAATGCACGTTCTTTTCAGGTTTCCATAGGTGGATATGTAGGAGTAGGTGATGCAAATGACAATGATACAGAGTATATAGGTGACGATGGTATGATGGAAAGTTATTTAAATAGTCACCAAACTTACCGACCTACACCATATGTATACACAGTTAAACCTGTCGGAAATAATTATAATGGTGTTTCGGGATTTTTATCCAATATTTATACTGCTTTAAGCAATAACGCACCGCCTATTATTCATATAAAGTGTAATACAAATACTATCGGATATCCTACTACTGGAGGGCATTTTATGGTTGTTTACTCTATTTCCGGTGCATCTTCTTCACCAAATAGCGGAAATACTGTAGGCGTTGTTGACCCTAATAGAAAAAATGAATTTCCTAATTCAACCCCTAAAACTACCTATTCCGGTCTAGTCTTGTATAATGCCACAATGGCAATGCCAAATGGCGTTTATAACGTCATATCTTAATCAAGGAGGATATTATGAATAAAAAATTAAAACCAGTAGGTGTGATAATTGCAATTTGTTGTACTTTATCTGCCTGCAGTGCAAAAGAGTTTGAAAAATCCGAAATATTAACTACTGAAAATCCTGTTATTACCGAACCTTTAAATGTTACAGAAGATATCGTTAATTCAAATAAAAATTATTTTGAAAATATTGAATTTAATCATTCTTCTGAACAATTAAATTTCCCCGAAAACAGCAATATGCAAAATGCTGAAGTACTTGCGGTTACAGAAGAAAAAATATATTATTATGAGTTTTCAACGGAAAGCGAGCAGATTATATACTCTTATAATATTTCCACAGGTGAAATTGAAATTGCAAAAACAATGCCGAAATTTAGTATATATGCACCGAATTCTTGTATTGTCGGCAATCAAATGATAACAGTTACCAAAAGTGACGGACAAAGGGTTCTTTTGGCTACAAATACCGGAAACAACAATACTGTTGATATCTATAATGAAGAAGATAATTCAGGAGAAAGCTACCACTTTGTATCTACTGTAAATGAAAATCAGTTTGTTGAATATTGGTGGGACAATGATTTACCTACTGTAACTTATTTAAGATTAGGAACAATAAGTGAAATTGACGGATATGCCGAAATTAATTTTACAGATATCAACACGGAAAATATCCAATCTTCTCGTGAAAAAGATGTAATTTTTGCAACAAGAATTTACGTTAATGAAAATAAAATATATGTTATGCTGGCTAATGATATCAGCTTGAATGATTTAACTTTAGACGTTTATGATTTAGAGGGTAGTTTGTTATCAACTGACAATTTAGATATTGTTGACGAAAAAATGAGAGATGTTGAGAATAAACAAATTGATAGATTCTATATCCAAGATGATTTTTTATTTATAAATTATCATATGAGCAATCAGTTAACTGTTAAATTAAAAGACGGTATTTCAAGTGAAATTGTGTTTGATAATTTAGAAATACCTCGTGTAAGCTGTTCGTCTGACAATAAATTTGTACTTTTTGAAAGAGAATACCTTCCCGAACCTAATCCCGAAACAGGAATGTATGAAGAACTTTACAGGTTGTATTGTTATGATACTTCAACTGACGAATTGACCGGATTAGTTGAAACAGATATGAAATGGTTCGTTGAATTGGAAGATAAAATTGTCTATTGCACCCCTGAGGGTGAATGTTTTTCCGTGAATTTAGATTAATATATCAAAAAACCATTGTAATTTTACAATGGTTTTTATAACAACTTAATGATGTATGAGACCACGATGCCGTGCCGAAATTGCGTGAAAAGTATCATTCTCCTGTTATTGTGAATTTCTGTAATGTGGCAACACAATCTTTACAGGGGATTGATAACTTGGATTCGCTTTTAACGCTTAAAATGGAATTAACGAGAAGAAAAGCACAGCTTATGGAGTGAAATGCGGAGAAATTAAGACAAAGCGGCGAGCGTGCTATTATGCTGATTTATGTAATTTTATTTATGTTTATTGCGGTAGGTTGGTATAGTAAACTGCCGATTTAGGGTGATTATTATGACTTCTGTTACAAAAGATATTTTTATTATCGTGGGGGGTTAATGCTTATAGCTGTGTTGCTATATGCGTTGTTTTTGGATGAAACAAACGATATGAGCGTGATAAATTTCACGGCGGCAAATGCGGTAGAGCCTTTGGGAGAGGAGTATAAACTTTACGGATATGAACCTATGTGCGAGGGGGATTTGGATATTGAAGCGGAATTAAGCGTTGCAAAATCCTCTACGGGTATGTATTATTCTGTGGAATAATCGGCAGACTGTAAGTGTCTTGCACATTTTTTCTCACTTCGACAGACTGCTTAAACTCGGTGTCAGATACAACAAGCGTAAAATTTTTTAGGTGGTGAGTTTAATGAAAAAGACTATTCTTCAGGTGTTCGGTATTATCGGTGTTTTGGTACTTGCGTTCTTGATTTGGCAGTTGGTTTTCAACGATGGCGGTATTATCAAGACCGGTTACAACTCCGTGGCAAATTTGGTAAACACTCAATACGAAAAAGTTGAGGTGACGGTGAGGCATTGTTACCTCTTTGGGATGAACAAGGTGCGGACGATGCAGCAGAGGCAGGCGGCGTTACTTATTACGGTTAAACGAATTGGCGGGTGCTATACCCGCCTTTTTTTATTTTGAGCAGAATATAAAGCTAAATTCTTTTCAGCAGACTTAACTACTCGGCATAAAGGGGTGATTTTTGTGGGTAAACATATATGGAATGTTTTCAAGGTTTGTATGATTTCGGTGATAATGATGGTTGTGGTGAGTACCGTTACTTATGTTCAACAGGTTTATGCGGTTACGACAAAGGTTGAATCGCTTATGACTCTTATGAAGATTGACGTAGCACAAAATAACGGTTTAGATGCCACGGCGGTGAAGAAATACGGAAAAATGTTTGAGGTAATTTATACTCAAATGGGAACGACTGTTAGTGATTTGGACGGTAACAGCCAAGCGGATAATTTTTTGGTAGATGATGACGATACAACTTCTGCTACCGGTGAGCTTGCAGGGGTTTTAACTTGTGAGGGTTGGTATAAAGATGCTAAGGCTTTCAAAATAAATTACGGTTCTTCAACGCAAGCCGATGCTGATACAAGTGTTGCAGGCGTGCATAGAAATTTAGCTGCTGCGGGCAATTTCGGGGATATAATGCTGATACAGGTAAAGGTAAATATTCGTTCGTTGCGGTGGGCTTTCGGTGCGGTGAATACGGCTGACGGAGCTATGGAAAATGCGGTTGAGGGCAATTTAGGCGGAACACAGGAATTGGTTTTTGAGTATATGGTTCCTTGCTTGAAATATGTTCAGTATTAGGGGGTGCTTTTATGAAAATGAGTTCGGTTATAAAAGTGCCTGTGGTGTGTGCATTATGGGTGATTATAGCAATGTTTGCTTGGATAGTTTATTCGATTTTTGAAGAGTATGAAAAATTGGATGAAAGAATGTTATCGTTGCATACAACAATTTCAACGGCGATTGATACTGCTGTGCAAAACACAATGATGTCGGAAGAATTTTTCACGGGTGATACGGAGAATTTGCTTTCTTCCACGAACAATCACAGGAATTATATCTCGTATTATAAGAACGGATACCTTATCGGCAGCGGCAAAAATATTGATGTTTACTCACTTTTATATACAATGACTGACGGTTACAGTACACCGCTTGATGAGTTCGATTTTAAGTATTCGGATTTGCCTGACAGCAACTTTGAGAGTTTTCAGGGCAACGATTTTATGGCTGAAACTTATGCGGCGATATACGGCGGTGAGTTCATTTCCGATACAGGTTTAATGAATTCGGGGTTCATTTCGGATAGTAACCGTGTTCCCACAAAAGAATTTTCGGATTTTTATGATAGTATTGGAAAAAGCATTAATAAGAGTACTTATTTAGTGCATTATGAGGACGGTTATTTCAAGGAAATACAGCGTTACAGGGTGCCTGTGCTTACACAAATGGGGTTAGATTTAGGCGATACGGGAATTTTTCCGTTGGGTAATATCAACGAAGCTGATAATCTATATCGCAATAATGATACTGTTGCGGTTACTCATAGGGGTAAAAGTCTTGATATGAACGACCCTAAATATTACTATTTAACGCCGTATTCATTGGGTGTAACGTATTTACAGCCTGACGTTATGAAATTACTTGCAACAATTAATCTTTCAAATACGATTAGATTGAATAAGGTGAGCGGTGGAGTTAAGGGCGTAAATACGAATTTCGGGGTGGCAGAGGGGTGTATTCCGCTTACGATAAGCGATAATCACAATGCTGTTTTTCACGAAGATACGCCTACAAGAGCGATTTTGAATGACGGATATATCGAGTATGATATGGATAGTTTGGAAACCAAAATCGAGTATTTTGCGGTGAATTTATACGAGAAAGATTCGAGCGGTAACTATGTAAATGCGGATTTATTGCGAGAGATTTACGGGGCTGTGCCTGATGAAATTGATGTATTTCCGCATAACGACCAGAAAAAAGTTATAGGCGATTATTTCACAAATGCGGCTGACGGCAAGGACTACATTTATGTTAATGCTGACGAAAAAGATTTGATAAACGGCAATAAAACCGATATTCAAAACGATGCAGGCACGAAAATTATTGCTAAAATAACGGTTAATCTTGATGTTTGTATTCCGTACACTTCCCCTGTAATGCAGATGTATATAAATTCTCATATGCGAGATACGAACGGGCATTTCGGACTTTCTGCGGATATAGATGGTGACGGAACAGTTGAAGAGGGTTGGCTGAAATACACTTATGTGACTTATGCTTGTTTGGCAAATTAAAAGGAGAAATTTATGTTAGAAAATGCAAAATTGATTATATTATCTGAATTTAATAACTACAAATATTTCTTGAAGCAGGGAATAAAGCCCGAGAGTTTTTATACCGATTTAGAGCTTTTCCGAAAACAATCGGCGTTTTTCAATAAGGTTAGGATACTTGTAGTTTTTGGTGGGGTATGTAACTTTTCGAGAAAAAATGTTTTAAAGGTAATTGAAGCGTTGATTGAAAGGGCAACAC
>JAISIJ010000079.1 GCA_031262245.1 Oscillospiraceae bacterium
CTTGGGACACGTTAAAATCGATACGACAATGCACTACGCACAAGTGAATCAGGCGAATGTCAAAAATTCGCATAGAAAATTAATCAGTTAGGAGTTTCGGACGTGGGAGAATGGAAAAATTGTACGCTTGCAGACCTCGGCGAAATTGTCGGTGGTGCAACGCCCTCGACTAAAAATGAAAGTTATTACGGCGGCGACATTCCTTGGATAACGCCGAAAGATTTATCAACACATCAAGGTCGTTATATTTCTCGTGGTGAACGAAACATCACAAAATCAGGATTAGCTTCTTGCTCGTCAAGGTTAATGCCTAAAAACTCGGTTTTGTTTTCTTCACGTGCTCCTATCGGGTATATCGCAATCGCTGAAAATGATATCTGCACTAATCAAGGATTCAAAAGTATAATTCCAAACGCCGAAACAGATTACAGATTTCTTTATTATCTGTTGCTTTTCAACCGTGACAAAATAGAAGCTCTTGGAAGTGGTACGACTTTTAAGGAAGTTTCGGGTTCGGTGATGAAAAATGTGCCTGTTTCCGTTCCTCCCTTTGAAGAACAACGCCGTATCGGACAAATTTTGTCGGCTCTTGATGATAAGATTGAAGAAAATAACAAGATAAATCATAATTTAGAGCAGACGGCGAGGGCGGTTTTCAAGTCGTGGTTTGTTGATTTCGAGCAGTTTGGTGGGGTTATGCCGGATGATTGGACGGAAGTAACGTTGGGCGAATTGTGTACACTTATAACAAAAGGAACAACGCCGACAACACTAAAAAAATCTTTTGTTGTAAATGGTATTAACTTTATTAAAGCAGAGAGCATTTTAGAAAACCATTCGATTGATTCTAACAAAATTGCTTTCATTGACGAAGAAACAAACAAAATGCTTAGTCGTTCAATTATTAAAGCAAACGACATACTTTTTACAATTGCCGGAACGCTTGGCAGGTTTACAATTGCAGATGAAACCTTGACACCTGCAAATACTAATCAAGCGGTAGCTATTATTCGTGTAAATAGCGAAAAGATAAGTCCGCTAACTCTTTATAGCTTCTTCATAGGAGGACTGCAAAAAGAGTTTTACAACAAAAACGTTCAACACGCTGTACAAGCTAATTTAAGTCTAACTACTATAAAAGCATTGCCTTTGCTTCTCCCGCCGAAGCAAGTACTCGAAAAGTACCGAAATATTGTTGAACCTCTTTTGAAACAAATATTGAATAATTTTACAGACAATCAGCAAATATCAAATTTGCGTGATTCACTACTTCCACGTCTTATTAGTGGTGAATTAAGCGTTGACGGATAGAGTGCCTGACATCAACTGTGGTAAAAGGTTATCACGTATTTCAGAAATGCGTGAATTCTCAATGCGTTTTTGTCGTATTATATTAAAATCGGCTCAATCGCTTTGTTAAAATCCGTAACAACTTTTATGTTTGGCACTAAAACACTGTATTTCTGAAAATCCGGTACAGTAAGTTGTTGCTGTGTCGTTCCAACGCCAGCAATATGAACATTAGCGAGGTACAGGTAAAGATATTTTGCTGTAAGAAAATTTTTTTCTGGAATAACCGTGACTAAGCGGACTATTGGAACGAAGGGTTCTTGCCTAAGACAGACGAAGCCGATTGTCCCACGAGCTGAAACGGTTACACATTCTTCGTCAATCTTCGGAGAGTTTGTGTATCCATATAATCCGAAATTATTTATTCCATTTGAAAATACCGGGATAGTGCATTTGTCGCTTTGAACGGGTGAGTATATAGTAGGTTTATCGCCACCTGCACTAAGCGTTGCCACTTCGCCAAGTTCTGCCTCTCTCCAATCCTCAGGCATAGTCCCACCGAACGGCTCGAAATCCATGAACCACGACTTAAAAATCGCCCTCGCCGTCTGCTCTAAATTATGATTTACAGGAGAAACATCGTGAATATTTTTAATTTTTATTATGATGAATCCGAGCATAGCCGCAAAATTAATTATAATACAGTCACTGCTGAGAATTATTGCGACTGTTTTATAACAGCCATTGTTGGCTGGAACGAAACAGACGAGAAAATTCTATGTTCTGAATATCTTAACTTTGAACAGAAATATTCGGATAGGAAAAGCAATGGTGAGCTTAAGAGCGGGACAATTAGACAGTCGCAATTAAAATATGGTTTTGCGTCTTTGAATAATGATAACATTAAATTTATAGAAGATTTTTTGTCTTTGTTTAACAAAAAAACATATATCTACTACTGCCTTAACAGCAAAATTGAATACATAATAAAACAGATTTTTGAAAATTACGAAAACAGTCTTATATACGATATGGATATATTAAGATATTCGACAACAAAAGCGATTATAACTTACAAACCTGTAAAAGTTTTATCTTCAATTTATGGTGAACCAGAATATTTCGTGGATGCACTAAAAGAATTTTTTAAAGAACGTATTGAGTTAAATCAAAACAACATCAATCTTAAGTACCAAGAAAATAAAATATTTGAGCAGATTTTATTTATACTACATAATACTTCTTCCGTTAAAGAATTGAATTGGAGTTATTCTACTTCTTTTATTGGATTTAGAAATTATTTAGATGAAAATTTAATAACGGAATATTCTCTTTGTATCGATAAAGAAGGCGAAAATAGTAACACCCTTAACTCAGCTATTGAATCAGGAATTAAAAATGTTTTTGAGGCGGATTCAAAAACGTATTTTGGAATCCGCATTGCTGATATGCTGTGTGGAATCATTGGGAAATTAGTTAAGTCTTTAGATAATGATTTTAATTATGCTACAGAAGAAGATACAATAAAGAAAAACTTACTTTCAATTGAATGGTTTCAATTAAACGAGCGTCAACTAAACTTATATAAAAAACTCTATTCTGTATTGATAGAAATAAATAAATCTTGGTACAAAGCTTTTTCAGGTTATTTTTCTGACGATTTGGTAAC
Source organism: Oscillospiraceae bacterium (assembly GCA_031262245.1). Taxonomy (GTDB): domain Bacteria; phylum Bacillota; class Clostridia; order Oscillospirales; family Ruminococcaceae; genus BNZF01. The sequence goes on from JAISIJ010000079.1 coordinate 2,960, forward strand.
TTTAATAGCTTTAGCAAACTTTATGAATCATTATAATACTATAGATGAAATAAATGGAAATCTCAAAATGCAACCGGAATACTTTAACGGGTGTGCAACGGCACACTTATCAGAATATTTTGAGAGATTGCAAAATAGCCACCTGCAAAGGATTAAGCCTCTGCCTGTAGATGCCGAAACGAACGGTGAAAAAGAATTTACCATAAATAGACGTGGAGCAAAAGTTTATTATGATGTTAGTAAGCATCCTTATTTACCAATAAAAGACGGTGCTAATGTTTATGACGTTTTATCTGTAGGCATTCACGGTGCTAATGCAACACCAATTATAACGATTAACGAATCTGGAAAAGCTTTTTGTTATCGTTTACCTCACGGATTATCAGAGTGGGCAATGACTGCAGTAGGTTTTGCAAATTTAAATGAGCATATGTTTCCCTCTAATG
>JAISIJ010000139.1 GCA_031262245.1 Oscillospiraceae bacterium
ATTCAAATACAGAATATGCAACCGGCGAAAAAGTGGTCATAATTACAGACGATACAACTAATACTGACGGAGTTCGGTTCGGAGAGTTATTTGTTAAAGACGAAAAAATAACAATTCAAGGTGAAGAATATAAAGTTCTCGGATATGCACCAATGAACAATAGTATACCTTTTTTAAGCGTTCACCCCGAAACTGAAATTTCCGGACAAATCGAAATTTCTCCCTCCGATGGGTACGATACATTATTTACCCACGAGCAATACAAAAGAATACGAGAACTTTTTCAGAGCAAATTAGGCGATTTGGTTAATATGCCCGCATTGAATTTTCCCGACACAGACGCATATTATCTCTACAATACAATTATTATTATTTCTATTTTAATTTCAGTCGTTTCGGCGTTGATTATCGCACTTTTGTACAATTATATTCTCATAAAACGTCACCGCACACTTACAATTTTCAGAATTTGCGGTTGTACAAGAGGAAAACTTGTGGTGATGTATCTTGCGGAATGTTTGTTAATTTCCGTTCCGCTTTTTATCCTAACTTCGCTTGGATATTATAAATTATTGTTGCCGATTTTAGCAAAACAGTACCCGAATATGGTGGGTGCGTACAGCTTAAACCTTTATGTGTTGATTTTCGGAATTTATTTTGCGTCGTCAATTTTTGTGATGTTGGTTATGATATTCAAAACAATTCCTAAAAAAGCAGTAAGTATCAAGGGGGTGGGGGTATGATTTTTAAGCTTGGTTTAAAAGAATTTGAACGCAGTATTTATACAAATTTTCTTGTGATTTTACTGTTGTCAACGGTTTTTGCCGTTACAATTTCTCTTGTGTCGGGGATTGTATCAAGGTATTATTTTTATAAACCCTACAAAGATATTTTGAACAAAGACGGACAATATTTTTCAGTAGGTATGGCTCTTATTCCTTATGATTATGAGGCAAAAGGCGAAACTTATCAAGAAGCGTTTGAGGGACTTTTTCAAGGAACAGATGATATAATCTACAATATGACAGGTAGTTTTCAAACTATAGATAATAATCAATTGCAAAACGTGCTATTTTATGACGAAAAAAATTTAGAATATAAACCGAAATTACAAAGTGGTGTTTGGCTTGATAAAGCGAAAATGTCAAATAATATAATACCTGTTGTTATTACAGAAAATACAAAATATAAAGTAGGCGATATTTTTTCTATGAAATATGAGTGCAATTATTCAGCTTATGTTAAAGGAAAAGAGCAAACTTTTGATGTCAAAGAACAGCAGTTTAAAGTTGTTGGGGTTTTAGCAGATGGGGCTTATGTTCCCAATAATACCGAAGAATTCGACAGCAAAAACACACCGGAAATTAAAGGTGCAAAAAATTTATATGTAAACTATAACCCCGAATTTTTCAAAGATATTTATATGTTTAGCTCTGAAAGGTTTTTTAATCAGAGCGAATATTCAAAATCAAAGAGTGTCAATATTATAGGAGGAAATATTTTCATAACATACAAAACTAATATTACAGAAACTGAAAAAGAAAGTAATCGCTTATCATTTCTTGACCTCGGAATTAGTTCAGTTTATGAAAACAGTAAAATTCGTTCCTCAACCATAAAAGATATTAATTCTCAAATATACAATTTACTGCCGATAATGATAATGTCTTTTCTTTTGACTTTGGTTGCGAGTGTTTGTGCAACTTCAATAACAGTTAAAAAACAACTACGAAATTTTGCGGTTTATTATATTTGTGGGTTAAAATGGCGACAATGTGCATTAATCGGGCTTTTCAATTCATTTATAACGGTTTTTGCATCAATTATTTTTTCTTCTGTTGTCGTAATTTTAATCAACAATTTCGGATTTTTGAAAAAGATAACGGCAACATTACATTTTCGATACAGGAAAAATCCTCAACAAGGGCAAAATCCTGCATAACAATTCCTATTTTCTCATTGCGGATTTTTGCGTATTGCCGCTCGGAAAGATTTTTGACGAGTTCACCGTCAAGAGAATATTCGCCGTTTTCATAAGTGTCAATGCAGGCTAAAATATGCAAAAGCGTTGATTTTCCCGCACCTGATTTTCCGATTATTGCAACCATTTCTCCGTCTTGAATTTCAAGAGAAACATCGTGCAAAGCCTCAAATTCATTGGACTTTTTCAAGTTATAAATTTTCTTAATGTTTTTTAATTTTAACATATCAATTCTCCTTTAATATTTCTCTTGCGGAGGTATTTCTGATTAATAAAGTCGGCAAAAATAACGATAACAGACAGTAAACAATCGCAATTGCAACGCAAATCAACACTTGCCAAATTCCGAAACTCATAACGGTGTTTTCAAAAAGCGTTAATTTGTCCAAAATCTGCAAAACGAAAAGCGATAAAATACCTGACAATAACATAGTGAAAATTGAACTTATCAGGTTAATTTTTGAGCAGTCACGCCACTTTAAACCGCAGATATAGTACACCGCAAAATTTCTGAACTGGCGTTTTGTTGAAATTGTATTCACACTCACCGCACTTACAATCACAATTAAAAATATCGTCAGAATTATCGGAATTAAATTTTTAACTTGTTCATAAATATGGTCTAAACTGTTTTCTTTCATTTCAGACAAAGGAATAATCTTTTGAGTTCCCATTTTAACAAGAATTTTTTCATTGTTTTCTTTCTCTTCTTCTGTGAGATTACTGTCAAATTCAATTAAAACAGGACCGTCCATCATAGGCATTATTTGAAACTGTCTTCCGGAATTGAATTTAAGAATACTTTCAATTGAAGAGATTACTAATATTTTTTGCTCAAATTCATAAGAATATGCACCGAATAAATCCCTTGAAACAATCGGGGCTTCGGCTGCACGAGTGAGCTTATCGGAAAATCCGAAAACAGGAGTGTTATCTTTAATAATACCTATTATTTCACATCTGACTGGTTCTCTTTTATCGATATCGGTAAAATCCCGTTTTCGAGTTTTTTCTAAATCAGCGAGCGGAGAATCTATATCAATTGTATCACCGACTTTGTATTTTCCTCCGTTTGCAGATATGACTACCGGAAGATATTCACCTTTGTATTTATCAGCGGAATCAAGCCATTCTCCGCTTTCAAGTTCGGGAGTATAACGTTCCAAAAGGTCTTTATCATACATTAAAAGACTGTGAATCTCTCCTTGAAAAGGAATCATAATATATGAAGCTGTAAAGCGTTTAACACCTTTTAAATTTTTTGTAAACTCGCCGTCTTTGTAAGTAAGAGGCAATAAGTTATCGTCTGTTCTCGGGCTACTGCTGAACCAAGCCAAACCGTTGCCCTCAATATAATCCGAAAACGGTGCATAAAATTTATATCTCGAAACAACACTTGAAGTAATACTTATCGCAATTGCGAAGATAATAGCCATTTGAAAAATAATCAAAATGTTCATAAAGATACTTTTCTTAAATTCTTTGAGTCCGAGTTTTATAAGCATTTTTTTATTACCGCCTTTCTCGGAATTGTTGTGACAACCATTACAAAGAGTGTCAAAATTGAAATTATGAAATAGAGCAGGAATATTGATACATAAACTTTTACGGAATAAGCATCTTTGATATATT
>JAISIJ010000199.1 GCA_031262245.1 Oscillospiraceae bacterium
CTTGATATAGAGATGGAAAATATAAACGGAGTACAGGTCGGAACAAAAATCAGAAATGAATATAATGATGAACTTACTCAAATTGTATACATATCCGGCAAAACCGAGTATGCATTAGAATTGTTTGATATTAACCCTCTTAATTTTTTAGTAAAACCCCTTGATTACGATAAAATCGAAAAAGTAATTAACAAACACTTGAAAATAACAGGATTTTGGACAGATGTTTTTTCATATAGTGTCGGACACGATACATTTAAAATCAAACTGAAAGAAATTATGTATTTAGAAAGTAACGGCAAAAAAATAAAGATGTTTTTAAAAGACAGAGAGGAGGAGTTTTATGGTAGTTTAGAAGAAATCTATAACACGCAGTTAATAAAATATGATTTCCTGTATATTCACAAGTCGTACATTGTGAATTACGATTATGTCTCCGTTTTTGAATATGAAAAATTGCTCTTAACAAACGGCGAAAAGCTTCCCATAGGGCAATACAAAAGAAAAGAAATACGAAAAATTCAAAATGAAATTAAAAAAAGGAGATTGTAATAATGGATTTACAAACTATTATTTATGTAATAGCAAATACCTTTATTGCTTTTGGTATTGATAGATTTATGAAAGTATTTTTTGATAAAAGGAAGACTCCGTTGAAAATTTATCTTTTATCATATATTTTTTATTTAGCAATAACAAGCAGTATATCATTAATAGTGAAAACTCCGATATTCAATTTAATCGCGACCATTGCAACACTTTTTGTTATTACCCTAAACTATGAATCAACAAAGAAAAAGAAAATTTCGGCAGTATGTTTTATATACGCTTTTATGTTTGTAGCAGATATTTTATCATCAACTGTAATGGGTTATATTAATATCTCACCATTAGAAAAAGGTAATGATAAGCATACTTTTGTTCTGATTGTTACAAGTCTATTGCTGTATTTAGAATCAATTTTAGCACAGAATTTCAAAAATATTCGGCAAAACACTCCTGTTTCTAAGATGTTTTGGCTCTCATCATTTGTTATCCCTATGGCTTCCGTTTTTATCTCAATTATGATTTTAAACTTTTCAAACGCAAATCAAATAACTACTGTATCTTTCGTTGTATTGATTTTTCTTATTAATATTTTAACCTTTTATTTACACGATTCTCTATCTGCCGCATACACAGATAAATTAAATTCGACATTATTAGAACAGGAAAGAGAATACTATTATAATCAATGCGAATTAATGCGAGAATCTACGGAAGATTTAAAATCTTTTAAACACGATGTTAAAAATCATTTTTCTTCGGTCATAGATTTTATTCGATGTGATAAATCCAATGAAGCCATAGAATATTTAACAAAACTCATTGGCGAGGTAACATTTAATGCAACTTACAGCGATACAGGAAATACTGCAATTGACAGCATTATTAACTATAAACTCCGTAATGCCGCAGAACAGAAAATTGAACTGCAAATTGATACTTCTGTTCCGGCGAAACTAAATATTGAAGTGACTGACGTTATTACTATTTTAGGAAATTTGTTAGACAATGCAATAAATGCTGTTTTAAAAATTGAAGTGAGGAAAATAAACCTAAAAATTGAATTCGATAAAGGCAGACTGTTTATAAACATTGAGAATACGTTCAACGGTGAAATCAAACGTGACAGTATCGGAGAGATTATATCCTCAAATATTGGAGATGAACACGGATACGGACTTAAAAATATTCAGAAATCAGTTGACAAATACAACGGATATATGGAAATTACCCCCACTGATAGTAGTTTCAATGTTGACATATTTTTATATATAAAGTCTGACATCAGTATATAATTAAAGTAGTATAAAATTGGGATATTGTTGTTGACAGAGCAAAAACTTGAGTTGATTCCAAAAAAACATATGGTTCATTCCAAGTTCTCGCACAGGACAACTTTTTGTATTATAATAACATCAGCATTAATAAATGCTGATGTTATTTCTTTTCGACATCGAAAAACGGAATTTTATGGGGGCTTGTGGTTCACTCCGTACACCCATACATTTTGATGTTTTATAGTACGATATAAAACACCAAGAGCAAAAAACAGGAAAGGAGAAACGGCTTTGAAAAAAGAAACTAAAAAGGTGAATCGCCTTATTGCAAAAGTGGCTTTGGCGGTGGCAAAAGTAAATGCAAATTCAACGTGCCCTTATTTTACACACCAACCCAAATTGCCCGAAGCGGCTAAGAAGCTGCGTAAATTTTAATGTTTGACCGTGTTTCTGAAAAAATCACAGAAAACATAGTCAAAAGCGGTACTGTTGTTTCCGATGAAAAAGAATTATATCTCTTTGGTATTCAACAGGGATTAACAATATTACTTAACATTGGAACAACAGTAGCCGTAAGCTTGCTGTTAGGTGTATTTTGGCAAATAATTCTCTTTACAGTTGCCTATATGGCACTGAGAAGTTTTGCCGGAGGTTATCACGCAAGCACGCCTCAACGATGCTATGTTCTGTCAACACTCATAACGATAATCGTATCTTTACTTATTAAATATGTGTTCCTGCATATATTCATTTGTATAGGTCTTTTAATATTTGCCGGCACAATTATTATTGTGTTTTCTCCTATTGGAAACGAAAATAAATCCTTAGATGATTTAGAAAAAACGGTTTATAAAAGAAAAGCCGTGATTATTTGCATAATCGAAATTTTAACTGCTGTGGTGTTCCTTTGCTTAAATCTTTTATCTGCCACCGTATGTTTAATGTGGACATTGGTATCGGTCAGTATAATGATGATTGTAAGTGCATTTAAAGGCAAAATTTTAATAGCAAAAAAATAAGTTACAAAGATTAGGACGTTATTTATCATCTTTGCTGATTACGTATAAAGCAAAGTGTTGAATAAAATACTCGAAGTGAAGAAAGGAAATGAAAATAATGAAAAAACTTAAAAATCTTGCTATATCTACATTAGCGGTTGGTTTGATGACCATTAGTGCCATTAGCGTTGTAAGTGCAACTACCGCAAATCCCGAAGGTGGAACGTGGGTATACGGAACAAGCGGCATTCCGGGAATTGGAAAGTGCTATTCTGAATTTTGGCATCCTTCAAGAACACATAGTGCAACAGCTGTAAATGGAAGTGGAAAGGTTGACAAAGATTTCGGACGCCCGTCCAATGTATGGGCAAAAGCCTCTGTATCAAGATCTTTCTCTGGAAATGAAGCGTATTACGGGTTCGATTAAAGTGCAATTTTGCTTAATTCGCCGTTTTTATAAACGGCGAATTAAGTTACATACAACTACAATGGAGGTCAATGTGAAAAAAATTTTTTATATCATAATAATAGCATATCTTTGTCAATTATTTGCACTGTCAATCTTTGATTTCTCTATATCGTTAAATGAAATCACCGCTGGAAAAACTACTGTTGAAATAGAAAAGCCAGATAATATCAGCAATGAAATATTCATTGATTATATAGAAAATGCGGCGAAAAGTACAAAATCAGATGTTATATTTTCAACAGTAAAACAAGTAGGTGTTTCTTTTGTCAACGTATACTATGTAACAACTAACAACGATAATTTTTTACACAATATTTCAAAAGAAAAGTATAAATTATTTTTAGAAAATTCGTCACTTGAATTAGACACTCTCTTTAATGATATTCGATATTTGAAGTTTAATGATATAAAAGCTCTTAATTTAGAAAAAATAGTTTGTCATATAAAAAGTGAAAATATTAATGAATTTTTCGTAGCATTACAAAATAATGATATTGGCATATCACAGATAAATCGTGTTTCTATAAGCGAGCGATTTGTTACAATCTTAAACCAAATATATCCATTTGTGTTTATTTTATTTGCGGCTGTTTTTGTGATGTTAAGTAAAAGAAAAGAAACGACAATAAAAAGATTAAATGGATACAGCGTAAGTGACATCATAAAAAATGAATTTGTTTCCACAGTAAAAGTTATGTTGATTATTTTTAGTTCGATGTTTGTTGTAACTAATATAATTCATTTTGTTATGTTTCCTAATCTATTTAGAGAATTCGCCATATTTATGGGGATTAGATTGATAATTGTGGCAGCTGCTATTATTATATTATTTTTATTAGTTAGTATTATTTTTCTTATTCCGGTAAAAGGGGTTGACTTAAAAGGTCGTTCACAAAACAAACAACTTTTTTTGGCTTCTTTTGCATTTAAATCAATTGTAATTGTCGCCACCATCCTGTACTTAACAAATGCTTTTGTCAATCTTTTGACCACCCACAATTTAATTAAAACTCAACAGTTTGTAACAAAGTCTATTGAGACCTATGTAAACGTACCGTGGAATATATCTCAAGTCAATATAGCAGAAAGTGAATGGAAAAATTATTACAAAAGAGCACTTGAATTTTATGAATTAACTGTAGACAAGTTTGATGGCGTAATCATCGACTGCGATGATTACGAAGGCAGTAACGCAGAAATGTTGGGTTATGGTTGGATAACCACAAACCATAATTATTTTGATTTGGATTCAATATCAATATATGATATTAATGGAACAGTTTTTAAATCAGACTACTTTTCAATAAAAAATTCTGATATTTTTAGTCTGTTAGTTCCGATGAGTAAAAAGGATAAAGCCGAGCAAATTGTCCAGACTTACATCGCTTGGTATGGTGAATATGGACTTACTGCTGAATTGATTGATATTATTTTTTACGATGACAAAAAAAGCATAATATACTCATTCGATTCATTTATTATTGAAAATAACGGGCAGTTGAAAAATCCAGTTATCGAGATTTTTAACAAGAAATATTTGGCACCACAATTTGGTAATTATTTTGGAAGAGGTTATATGCTCAACGCAACAAATAAGGAATTGATACCTTATTTAAAAGAGGCACACTTAGAAAATGTAATAATAAATACACCTTTAGTATCAGATGATTTCACAGAGCATTTATCAAATTTGCGTTTCGGACTAATAACAACAATTATTAATATTTCTATCAATTTAATCGGGATGATAGCATTGGCTATATACATTGCTAAAATCTATTGCGAAAGTAATCGTAAAAAAATAGCGATTATGAGAATGAACGGTTTTAAGTTCTTTGAAATTTACAAGAACTATCTGCTTTTGCAAATTATCGCAAATGTTATCTTGATAATTTTCGGTACTTTGGCATTTAACGTTAATATAATTATCTTTACAGTATTGGCATTTATTGAATTATTTTTATTCGTTGCAATGGCGAAATATTATGAAACTAAAAATGTTTTAGAAACTATAAAGGAAGGCGATTGATATGAGTATTATTAGTCTCGAAAAAATCTGCAAAAAATTTGACGACAAAATCATATTTCAAAATTTCTGTCTTGAGATTGATAAAGGTGCGTTTGTTTCGGTTATGGGTGCGAGTGGAGCCGGCAAATCAACTTTGCTTAATATAATAGGTTTGTTAGAAAAACCCGATTCAGGTGAAATTATCATTCACGGAGTTAAAAATGCCAACATTTATAACAAGGACGGAAGAATACTTTTGAGGAACAATATTGCTTATTTATTTCAAAATTATGGTCTTATCGAAAATGAAACAGTTTTTTATAATATGGCTATTTCAGCACGATTCCGCAAACTTACAAAATTGCAAAAATCAAACACTATATCAAATGCTCTCGAAAAAGTCGGACTGTCTGGTTTTGAAAGTAAAAAGGTGTTCAAGCTAAGTGGCGGTGAGCAACAACGTGTAGCATTGGCAAAAATAATGGTAAAATCATCAGACATAATTCTTGCCGATGAACCTACCGGAAGTCTTGATGATAACAATAAAGTTGCTATATTGGAAATATTGAGGAATATGAACCGCGAAGGGAAAACGGTTATTGTTGTAACTCACGATGAGGTGGTTAGTCAATATGCAAGTAAAAAAATAAACATATAACACTAATCGTTTATAAAACAACGCATAATTCAAACGATTTAACCGCAAAGTATATGAAAGCTTAAGTTTTAAAAGACTTTTGACTGAAAAGTCAAAAGTCTTTTTCTATTTTAATAAGAAAATAAAAATAATTTTTAAAAACCACTTATTATTTTTCCTTTTCGGCGTCTGTATATGTGAGGGGAAAAATAAAATCCCTTTGAAATAATCCGTTTTAGGATTTTATCAAGGAGCATTACAGGATGTTACATATTACCGAAAAAGCACGTTCTCCTCCCGTTAT
>JAISIJ010000257.1 GCA_031262245.1 Oscillospiraceae bacterium
GTCGTCAAAGTCTTATTTCTCCTGTTTTGCCGGGAGAGTTAAACACTTTAGAATATAAACTGAAATATCATAAAAAGCATAAATTGGAGCTTAGTCTTGTTCGTTCCGATACCACAAAATCAAAACTCGGCACAATATTGATTTTTACGATAGTACTTTTTTCAATCTGTTTAGCAGTTCCGAAACAGACTTATACTGCCAATCGTGCGTTTTTTGATGCGGCTATTAATGCACAGACTGTTTTGGACTATCTCACCAATAGATTTAATCTCTTTACAGAAGTTGCCGACCCTTCCTCATATAAGAGAAACAATTCCGACTATGAATTGTTTAGGGTTAATTCTGACGAACCCATACGCATTAAAGGTAAAACCTATGACAGTTATAATTATGATAAAGGTACTTGGTCACAGACTTTCCCTGCATATGCCAATCAACCGCAATATATTAAATATGATTTACCATTAAGTAGAATGGAAATTGTTTTAAACAGAAGAAGATATATCCCAAACACTACGCTTGCACCCACAGGTTTTATGACCATATACCCTTTAGACGGTTTAAGAGATGGTACTGTAATTCAGTATATTTCCGAAAAACACATTGAAACCGACGAAATTTATAATACAATTATTGCTATAACCGACCCGCGAAAAGAGCGTTATTTAAAAGTTGAAGCAGACGATAATGAAATACACGCTTATGAATATATTGCAGATAAATACAACCCCGAAAAAGAACATATTCCCAATGATATTGTTGAATTGGCAGAAGATGTTACAAAAGGGTTGAATAATGATTATCTTCGTGCAAAAGCTATTGAAAAATATCTGACCGATAACTATATATACGACCTTGACTATGAAAGTACGGATATAAATGATTTTCTTTTTGGCGAAAAAAGAGGTGTTTGCTATGAATTTGCAACCTCTATGGTGCTGATGTCAAGAGCTGTTGGGATACCAGCACGTTTTGCAACAGGTTTTGCTGCATATCAATATGATTTTGACGAAGAGTGTTTTATAGTAAGAGAGAAGAATGCTCACGCCTTTCCGGAACTCTATATTTTAGGGTATGGTTGGATTTCTTTTGAACCCACCGCCGCTATAGAAGTTGAAAATACTCGTCCCGAAACCGCAACTGCAACTATAACAGATACTCAACAAACTACAATAACTGTTTTTCTTATTTTGGTTGCAATTTCTTTGATTTTTTATTTTCTGTTGTTGCCTTTTATCAAAGAACAACGTTTTCTTTCTCAACTGAAAAAATCTGACATTAAAACGTCTTATAACCTTATTTTTAACAAATTCAGAGATATTTTTTCACTACCTCTCTCTGCTACTCTTGAAGATATTATCAGAATTGCCGATTTTTACACCCCTATAAACAGACAATTTGTTTCATCTGTAATATATAATGATAATATTCCTACTAAATCTATTATTGAATACTATAAAATTATAAAAAAAGCATACAGAAAGAGTTGACATATTTCTATAGAGTGATATAATTTTCTATACGCTTAAATAAGGAGTATATAAAATGTTACAAAGACCCTATGGCACAGAGGACGTAACCCCTAAAAATATCAATAAATGGCATTTTATTGAAAACAAAATCAAAGAAACCGTTAATGCTTTCGGATTTAAAGAAATCCGTGTACCTACTTTTGAAACACCCGAACTTTTTGAACGCTCTGTAGGTGAAACAACAGACGTTGTTCAGAAAGAAATGTATAAAGTTACCGCTAAAAACAATTCAGATAACAAGGGCAATGAATTTACTTTAAGACCGGAGGGTACTGCCGGTGTAATCCGTGCGATGATACAAAACGGTATGCTTAATGACGCATTACCTCAAAAAGTGTGTTACTTTGTTTCCTGTTTCCGTCACGAACGCCCGCAAGCCGGAAGATTAAGAGAATTTCACCAATTCGGTGTTGAACTTGCCGGAAGTGCAAGTGCTCTTTCCGATGCAGAAGTAATTTCTTTGGCTGACGAGATTATTTTTAATCTGCAGATTGAAAAAGTAAAACTGTATATTAACTCAATCGGCTGTAAAGAATGTCGTAAAGACTATCAGAAAGCTTTAGTGGAATATTTTTCTGTATATAGTGATAAACTCTGTTCAACTTGTAATGAACGTCTTGAAAAAAATCCTATGCGTTTATTGGATTGTAAATCTCCTGTTTGTAAAGATATTGCAGAAAAAGCACCGATTATTTTAGATTATCTCTGCAATGACTGCAAAGAACATTTTGAAGAATTAAAGCAACATTTGGATATATTGCATATTAAATATACCGTAAATCCTAAAATTGTCAGAGGACTTGATTATTATACCCGTACTGTTTTTGAGTTTGTAAGTGAAAATATCGGTTCACAGGGTACAATATGCGGAGGCGGCAGATATGATGGACTTATTGAGGAATTAGGCGGTAAATCATTTCCGGCTTTAGGTTTCGGAATGGGACTGGAACGTTTAATTATGGTGTTGGAAAATCAGAAACTCCTTTTTCCGCCTTTACCCACTCCCGAAGTCTATATAGCAAATATGGGAAATAATTCATTGCCTAAAGTAATTGAACTTACACAGCGTTTACGTCAAACTTCTCACTCTGCAGAATGTGATTTAATGGGTCGCAGTTTAAATGCACAATTGAAATATGCCAATAAAACAGGTGCAAAATTTATTATAATAATCGGGGATAATGAACTTGAAACGAACACAGCTAAGCTGAAAAATTTGGAGATTGAAAAAGATAAACGGTATGAAATTGAATTAGGTGATAATTTCATAAGGGATTTTGAACGTTATACCGATTCCTGTTTAAAAAGTATTAATGAGCTTGCCCAACGATTGGGTTTCAGTTTGGAAGATTAAAGTATAAGGAGTTACAATTGGATACAATGGGTAATTTACGCCGCACACATTACTGCGGCGAAGTAACAGAAAATTATATAAATAAAGAAGTAATTGTTTGCGGATTTGTTCAGAAAATCCGTGATTTGGGAAATTTAATATTTATTGATTTGCGTGACAGAGAGGGCGTTGTACAATTAGCTTTCACGGACCAAACCTCAAGAGAAGTTTTTGAAAAAGCAAGTACAATACGCTCTGAATATGTACTTATGGCAAAAGGAATGGTGGGGGAACGTTCAAGTATTAATAAGGATATTCCCACAGGAAGAGTTGAAATAAATGTAACGGAGTTGCTTATACTTTCAAAAGCAGTTACACCGCCTTTTACAGTAGGTGACGAAAACGTTAACGAAGAAATCAGACTTAAATATCGCTATTTAGACTTGCGTTCACCGAAATTACAAAAAAATCTTATTTTACGTTCAAAAATCTCAAATTCCGCCAGACGTTTCTTTGAAGAAAAAGGTTTTATTGAGATTGAAACACCTATGATGATAAAATCAACTCCTGAGGGAGCAAGGGACTATCTCATTCCCTCAAGAGTTCACAACGGTAAGTTCTATGCGTTACCGCAGTCACCGCAAATATACAAACAACTGACTATGGTTGCCGGTTTTGACAAATATTATCAAATAGCAAGATGTTTCCGTGATGAGGATTTAAGAGCCGATCGTCAGCCCGAATTTACACAGATAGATGTGGAAATGTCCTATGTTGATGTTGACGATGTGCTTAACATTCAAGAGGGTTTGATTAAGGCTGTTTTTAAAGATGTTTTAGATACAGATTTAACAACACCGTTTCCTCGCTTGAGTTATACCGAGGCAATGCAGAAATACGGTTCTGATAAACCCGATATACGCTTTGATGTGCCTATTAAAGATATTACAGATATTGCTGCAGATTGCGGTTTCTCTTTCTTTGAAGATGCTGTTAAAAATGGGTCAACTGTCAGAGGTATAACAGTAAACGCTAATATACCGAGAAAAGAGATTGATAAACTAACAGAATTTGTTAAAGGCATCGGTGCAGGAGGTCTTGCTTATATCAGATACGGAGAGGATAAACCTAATTGTTCTTTCAGTAAATATATTTCCGAGGAAATATTAAACAAAATTCTTGAGAGAATGGAATGTTTCAAAGGAAGTACAACATTTTTCGTTGTGGGCAAAGAACAGAAAGTCTTGCCGATTTTAGGTGCTTTAAGACTTAAATTAGGTAAACAGTTGAATTTAATAGCCGATGGTTATAAATTTGTTTGGATTACCGATTTTCCTTTCTTTGAATATGACGAGGAAAATAATACTTGGCTTGCTATGCATCACCCTTTTACAATGCCCAATGAATTAAATGAAGATAAATCTAAAGTCTTTGCAAAAGCTTATGACTTAACGCTTAATGGTGTTGAGTTGTCGTCGGGGTCTATCCGCATTACAGATTATGAGTTACAACAGAAAATGTTCACGGCTTTGGGGTTAACAGACGAGGAAATTGAGAAGAAATTCGGATTTTTGGTTGACGCTTATAAATATGCTTCACCACCTCACGGCGGTTTCGGGCTTGGTTTAGACCGCTTGACTATGCTTTTGACAGGGTCGGAAAGCCTAAGAGATGTTGTTGCGTTTCCGAAAGTTCAGAATGCTTCCGAGCCTATGTCTGACTGTCCGTCAGAAGTTGATTTGGAAAGTTTAGATATATTAGGCATAAAGTTGAAATGAAAATTATACTTTTTTGACTTTTATATTTATGTATTTTATCATTTTGTTAAATTTTCTTGACAAAGTGTTACAAAAGAATTAAGATATACTAAAACATTTATAATGAGGTGCTTATTATGCAAACTTTAACAGTAAGAATATCCGATGTTACACAGGTAAAGAGATTTGTTGCTTTAGCCGGCGTTTGTCCTGCGGAAATCGACTTAGTAACCGGACGTTATCAAGTTGATGCAAAATCCATTATGGGCATATTCTCTCTTGATTTATCTCAACCTCTTCTGCTTAAATATTATGAAAATGTTGACGACGGTGATGAGGTTTATGAAAATTTTAAAAAATCTATTGAAGATTTTATAATCGAATAACCAAAATCATTTTTGCTTGAATAATGAAGAATATTAAAACATATGTAATTTCAGAATAACATATAGTATTTTTTGCATACCAAAATAAAATATATATTAGGATTAGTATGGTGAAAAAAGAGGAATTGAATAAATCAGATACAGTAAAAAGAGTATATGATGAAAAAAAAGAACCTTTTGCGGTAATGGCAAACAGTATTTTAAATGATATCCAACTCACTCTGCAAATATTCGGTGTTATAAAAGTACGTTTGATTAACCGATATGATGTGGAAAATATTGAAGATGAAGATTTTGAAAAGGCAATAGATGTTGTTTTTTCGGAGCCCTCTGTGGATATTACTTATCGTGAATTGCCCGAACCTAAAATTACCGATAAATATATAGTAGTTGAACCGCTCCCGGGTCAGTTTGACCAGAGAGCGGACAGTTGTGCTCAATGTATACAACTTTTAACAACTAAACAACGTCCGAGAGTTAAAACGGCTAAGATTTATATTTTGTCGGGATATGTTGACGACAGCGAATTAGATGTAATAAAACAATATCTTATCAACCCTGTCGAAGCTTTTGAGGGGTCTTTGAAGTTACCCAAAACTTTAAATGCAGATTATGATATACCCACAGAAGTTGAAAGCATAGAAGAATTTACGGAATTCAATACTGAAGAGCTTTCTGAAATGATTGACGATTTAGGTCTTGCAATGGATTTAGACGACTTAAAAATTACACAGGATTATTTTAAGAAAGAAAACAGAATTCCCACAATTACGGAAATCAGAGTACTTGATACTTATTGGAGTGACCATTGCCGTCATACAACTTTCTTAACTCAACTTGAGAATGTTAAAATAGATAATCCTCAAATACAGGAAACCTATAATTTATATCTCAAGACAAGAGAAGAATTAAATATCAAAAAGCCTGTTTGCCTTATGGATTTAGCAACTGTTGCCGCTAAAAAGCTCAAAAAAGACGGACTTTTGGAGGGGCTTGACGAAAGCGAAGAAATTAATGCCTGTTCCGTAAAAATATCTGTTGATGTTAATGATACGGAAGAAGAATGGCTGTTGATGTTTAAAAATGAAACACATAATCACCCTACCGAAATAGAACCTTTCGGTGGTGCGGCAACTTGTTTGGGAGGTGCTATTCGTGACCCTCTTTCAGGTCGTTCATATGTGTATCAAGCTATGCGTATTACGGGTGCGGCTAATCCATTATTACCTTTAACCGAAACAGCAGAGGGAAAATTACCTCAACGCAAAATCTGTATAACTGCCGCTAACGGTTATTCCTCTTACGGCAATCAAATCGGTTTGGCTACAGGTCTTGTTAATGAGATATATCACCCTGATTATGTTGCAAAACGTATGGAGATAGGTGCAGTTATAGGTGCTGCTCCCGCTGAAAATGTAAGACGTGAAAGACCTGTTAAAGGTGACTTAATTATACTCTTAGGCGGAAAAACAGGACGTGACGGTTGCGGAGGTGCAACAGGTTCTTCTAAAGCACACAGTACCGAAAGCCTTGAAACTTGTGGGGCTGAGGTGCAAAAAGGTAATCCGCCCGAAGAAAGAAAAATACAACGCCTTTTCAGAAATAAAGACGTTACCTCTATGATTAAACGCTGTAATGATTTCGGTGCAGGCGGTGTTTCCGTTGCGATAGGTGAGCTTGCTGACAGTCTTACTATATATCTTGACAAAGTCCCTAAGAAATATGACGGTCTTGACGGTACTGAATTAGCTATTTCCGAAAGTCAGGAACGTATGGCTGTTGTTGTTGCGGCAAATGATACAGAAAGATTTATTCAAACGGCAAATAAAGAAAATCTTGAGGCTACTGTTGTTGCGGAAGTAACCGATAACAATACCCTTAAAATGATTTGGAATGATAAAACAATTGTAAATCTTTCAAGAGATTTTTTAAATTCCAACGGTGCACCTAAATTTGCAAATGCAACTGTTGCACCGGTGAAACAAATTGAACGTGACAGTATCTATACAGGTCGCGGTGATTTTTCCGAAGAAGAGCAATGGGAACAAATGCTTTCCTCCCTTAATTCCTGTTCACAAAAGGGATTAATAGAACGTTTTGACAGTACAATCGGTGCAAGTTCTGTATTTGCACCTTTCGGAGGTATATATCAATCAACACCTGCACAATCAATGGTTGCAAAAATTCCTGTTTTAAAAGGTGAAACAAATTCTGTTTCGATAATGTCATATGGTTTTAACCCGTTTATTACAGAAAAAGACCCTTATAAAGGTGCGATATTGGCAGTAGTTGAGAGTGTTGCAAAAATTGTTTCCGCCGGAGGTAAATATTCAAAATGTTACCTCACTTTCCAAGAATATTTTGAACGTCTTAATGATGACCCAACTCGTTGGGGAAAACCTTTAGCGGCGTTATTAGGTGCATTTAAAGCACAATTAGAATTAGGCATTGCCTCAATCGGCGGTAAAGACAGTATGTCAGGTTCTTTTGAAGATATGGATGTCCCTCCGACACTTGTTTCATTTGCCGTTTCAAAAACAAATGAATGTTTTATAACCGATAATGTTTTCCATACAATCCACAGCAATGTTATTTTCATTAAACCCGAATATGACGAAAACGGATTGCCTGTATGGGCAAGTTTGAAAAATACTTTTGAATATGTTGAAAAACTTGTAGATACAGGGCGTGCAAGGTCAATTTCCGCTATTACCAACGATGGTATTGCCGGAGTGATTGCAAAAATGAGTTTCGGTAACAGAATCGGTTTTAAATTTTGTAAAAAAATTGATTTATTTAAACCTTATTACGGCGGTTTTGTTATTGAACTTATAGGAAAACCGCAAGAAAACGAAGAGGTTATCGGACATACTACTCTTGAATATGTCATTACCACCGGTGAATATATAATAAAATCTCAAGAATTGCATAACAAATGGGAAGAAACTCTTGAGCCTGTTTATCCTACCACTGCACAGCATATTGACGAAAAAATCCCCTCATTCAGACATTTCGCCAAAAAAAGAGCTGTTTGCACAGAAAAATTTGCAAAACCCCGTGTGTTAATTCCTGTTTTCCCGGGAACAAACTGTGAATATGATACAGAAAGAGCCTTTGAAAAAGCGGGAGCAGTTGTTGAAACTGTTGTTATTAAAAATCTCACTTCTGCCGATGTTATCGAGAGCGTAAAACTTGTTGAAGAGAAATTGAAAAATTCACAGATTTTAATGCTGTCAGGCGGATTCAGCGGCGGTGATGAGCCGGAGGGTTCTGCTAAACTTATTGCAGCATTTTTCAGAAATGCCGCATTAACAGAACAGGTGCGTGAACTTTTAAACACTCGTAAAGGATTGATTTTAGGCATATGCAATGGTTTTCAAGCTTTGATAAAATTAGGACTTGTGCCTTTCGGAGATATAGTAACATTGGATAAAAATTCTCCCACACTCACTTTTAACTCCATTGCGAGACACCAATCGCTCTATGTAAGAACTTGTGTCTCTTCAAATATCTCACCTTGGTTGTATAATTGTAATGTAGGTGATATTCACACTATCCCTGTTTCACACGGCGAGGGTAGATTTATTGCAAATGCAGATATGTTAAAAGAACTCGCAGAAAATCACCAAGTTGCCACTCAATACGTCAATATAAATTCCGAACCCACATATGATATACGATATAATCCCAATAATTCTGTTTGTGCAATTGAGGGTATTACCTCAAAGGACGGACGAGTATTTGGTAAAATGGCACATTCCGAGCGTTTCTCGGAGGGTATCGGCAAGAATATATCCCTTTTACAACAACAGCCGATTTTCTTAAACGGTGTTAAGTATTTCAGTTAATTATGGATATAGTAACTTTTATATTGATAATAATTGTGAGTATACTATGGGTTGTAATATTTAAAAACGGTGAATTTAAATATCCCTGTATTCCTGCTAATGCGAAAATTACACAAATGAGAATGAGTAATACAGATAGTGCTTTAGCTTATCGTGCGGAATTTGAGTTTGATACAGGCGATAGATATTGGTATACTGTTAATGAATTTTTTTATCATAATTATACTGAAGGACAAACAGGATTGCTTATTGCCAAAGGCAAAAAGTTTGTTTCGTTTGACTGTAATAACCATATCAATTATGAATATCCCATACTTTTTGATGTAAATTTATATCCCTTTTTAAACAAGAGCAACTTAAATAAACAAGAGGAAACAGAATAAAAATAAAATGAATAACAACAATTCTAACGCATATTTCGGAGAAAAAAGCAACGAAACGGTTACTGCTTTCGGCGGTCAATACGTCCCCGAAACGGTTATGACTGCTGTCACCGAACTGGAAAAGGCATATAATTTCTATAAAACAAACGGCAGATTTCAAGCGGAATTGAGTACCTTATACAGGGAATATGCCGGTCGTCCCTCTTTGCTTTATTATGCCGAACATTTAACCGAAACTTTGGGCGGTGCTAAAATCTATCTGAAACGTGAAGATTTAAATCATACAGGTTCTCATAAAATCAATAATGTTTTAGGGCAGATTTTGCTTGCTAAGAGAATGGGAAAAAAACGCATTATTGCCGAAACAGGTGCCGGTCAGCACGGTGTTGCAACCGCAACCGCCTGTGCGTTATTCGGGCTTGAATGTGAAGTGTATATGGGCAAGGAAGATACTGAACGTCAGGCTTTGAATGTTTACAGAATGGAATTGTTGGGGGCAAAAGTCCACCCTGTTGAGAGCGGTACAGCTACCCTTAAAGACGCTATTAACGAGGCAATGAGAGATTGGGTTTCAAATATTTCAACAACACATTACCTTATCGGTTCTGTTATGGGACCTCACCCATACCCCACTATTGTTCGAGATTTTCAGAAGATAATAGGTAGTGAAATTAAGCAGCAACTCCGCGAAAAAGAGGGGCGATTACCCGATGTTGTAATGGCTTGTGTCGGCGGCGGGTCTAATGCTATGGGAACATTTTATGATTTTATTGAAAATAATACTGTCAGATTAATCGGTGTCGAGGCGGCAGGCAGAGGTGTTGACAGTCCCGATAATGCCGCAACTGTCGCTAACGGAAGACCCGGTATTTTTCACGGAATGAAATCTCTTTTCCTCCAAAATAATGAGGGTCAAATTGCACCTGTATATTCAATATCAGCCGGACTTGATTATCCGGGCATAGGTCCCGAACACGCTTATCTCAATTCTGTAAAAAGAGCGGAATATTATCCCATTACCGACGAAGAGGCTGTTTGTGCTTTTGAATTTCTTTCTAAAACAGAGGGTATTATCCCCGCAATTGAATCCGCGCACGCTGTTGCATATGCTCAAAAATTAGCTCCTACACTCAACAAAAATCAAATAATTGTAATTTGCCTTTCGGGTCGAGGAGATAAAGATGTTTCAAGTATCGCCAAATACAGAGGAATTAATTTAAGTTTTTAGTTCTCTATTAGTTCCTGTAACGGCGGCTATCGAAGTTCCCTAATTCTTTTCATAGTTGGCGTTCTTCAGGCTTTGGTTTAACTATATGTGAAAAATCCCCTTTTTCAAAGGGGACTTTTTTAGCGAACTATATGTTGGATATTTGTTATCGTGAACGACAAGAATAGTCAAACCAAAGCCTGTGAGTTGCAAAGAGTGAAAATAACTACTGAACTTCGAGAGTTGCCGTCCCTAAAAAGAATAGAAAAGTAAAAAGGGAACTTCGATAGTTGCGAACCACAGGAACTATCAGAAAAGTAAAAACCAAATCTTATTGAAATTGCAATTTTTAAGCCATTATTTCTGATGTATTTGTGAAACACACACGTCTTGTTACTGCATCTTCGCCGATTATATCACGCATATTTCTAATGTACTGCTCTTGTGCCTCTTCATTATGATAATATACATTAATATCACACTGACCGCTGTTATCAAAAACAGATTTTAAAATACCGTGGTCTGTTTTATTGAGAGAATGTCCGATAATATAGATTTTACTTTTTGCTTTTTCTGCAGTAGACATATAATACATTTCTCTCAACAATTTTTGAAATTTATCAATTGTTCTGAATTTATGACGTAATGTATATTTTTCAAAAATATTCAAATCCGATGGAAAGTCTTTATCTTTTCCAATTATATCGCCGTTTTCATTGATTTTTCTGTTAAAAGATTGTGTTCCGAAAATTATATGTTCCTCTTTACAATTACCGTGAATATGAACTGAATTTATACTATTAAAATCATTCTTATATAATCTTTCAAATGTATTTGTATAATTAAAATTTAAAATGTTTATATTATCTGCATATTTTAAGTTTAGCTTTCTGAAATTATAAAAAGGTTCAAGTACTATTTTATCAAATTCAATTTTTATTTTATCAATTTTTATGCAGTATTCTTTGAAAGTTACACTTAATTCTATTAATTCATTATATAAAAAATTAATTAAATCAATATTTTCTATTAATTCAAAGATTAAATCTCCATATTTAAAATCTCCATTAAATTTTATATAATTTTTTTGATTATCATCAAGTTTTTTATAGTCTTCGTCAAATATTTTTTTATATTCTAAAATTGATCTTATGGTTGCTGGATAATGCTTCATACTCGGAATATGATTCGTTTTCCAATTTATAGATTTTAAAACATTATAAATTTCTGTTTCAAAATCTATCCAAGTTGTATTCCCATTTTTATGATATTTGTATTTTAAATGTTCAAACCAAATATTATTTATTTCTGCATCAAGTAAAAAGTCACTATACCTTGTTTTTAAACCATGTGCCAAGTCAAAACCATTTCCTATAATAAAAATATTCATAAAAAACTCCTTTTTTACACTTTATTCTATATAATATAGCAAAAAAATATTATTATGTCAACAAAAAAACAGTCTATTAGGACTGTTTTTTTATAAGTCAAACCAAAGCCTGTAAAGTGCCGACTACTAAGAGAAGTAGGGAACTTCGAGAGTAGCATTACTCTAAAAATAATAGAAAAGTAAAAAGAGAACTTCGATAAGTGCGAACCACAGGAATGAATAGAAAAACAAATAAGTCAAACCAATGTCAACTGAAATGCCAACTACTAAGAGAAGTAGGGAACTTCGAGAGGTGTATTACTCTAAAATGAAAAGAGAACTAAAGAGGTAAGATTTTTATTTCTCCCATTAAATAGTTAACGATAATTTGCAAATCTTCAACGTCAATTTTTTCGTCAATATTTACATCTGCAGCTTTTTTTGTGAGGTCGGAAAAGTTGAGTGTTCCTTTAATATATTTGCTTAGAACAACAATATCAGACATTTTTCCAGGAATTTTATCATTATCAAAATCTCCGTAAATAAATTCGGGAGGAGCTGTTGTGGTTGTAGTTGTGGTTTGAATTGATAATGCTGAAATTTCAAGTACCCATTGCTCATTTTCATTATTGCTTCGTTGATTTTGAACAACGGTATTTTCAGCTGCCGCTAATGAACTCTGTCCGTTTGTTATTTTTGTGATAACAGTTACAACGCCGAGCCCGTTATCTATAAGTCTGAACTGTTGATTATCTCCGTTGTTAGGTGTGTATGTGGTAATTGCTGTACCATCGGCAGTAGATTTTTTTGCTACATCAAGGTTGTATTCTCCTCCAATCAACGGACGAATATAATACCAACCGTCATTCGCTGATATAAAAGAAAATTTTTGTGAATTATCATCTGAATTTGAAGTTAATCCTAAAGAAACTCCGCTTGCACTTTCAGCAATATTCATATACAGCCCTGTAGATACATTTTTAAGTTTATATACTGCTGTTGTATCGGGAGTTACATATTCGATAGGTTTAATGGGAACTACTGCTCCGCCGGAATTTTCAATAGTAGGAACTTCATATCCTGTTCCCAAGAAGAAAGAGGGATGAGGAGGTTGATTATATCCTGCGTTTTGGTGTGCAACCTGTTCACGATATTGTAAATCGTGCATTAAAGTAGGAATACGATAATCTGTTTCAATATTTGTAGTATAAATTCTTATACCCGAATTATCGGCAAGTCGGAAAATCATTTCTTCACGCCAATCACCGAAAATATCGGCACTTAAACAAGCGTTGGACTTTGTGCCGTTATTTGTAGACACATCGGCAGCTGTAAATACTCGTGTCATTTTTTTTGAATTAGGGTCATATTGGTCAACCATAGTTTGGTCAAAGTTACCTCTTTCAAGACCGCCGTTCCACCATAAAACAGAGTTTTGTCCTTTACTTGATATATTTCCCCATTGAGTAACAACATTACCTTTCCAGTCATATACGTCATTACTGCCGGACTGTTTAAATTCTGCACTATCGTTTCCCGGTAGGAAATTGCCGGCAATACCTCTGCCTGTGTCATCACTTGCGTTAACTCTAAACAGAATTTCGCCTGTTGCCGCATCACGCAAATCACCGCCATAAGGGGAAGATTCGTGAACCTGCCAAACTTCAAGCCCGGGATTTTCAGGTGCAAAGTCACTTAAGTGCATAGCATCGCCGTGTCCTCTGCCTGTTGAATACATTCCCGTTCCGTTATCGTCAATTGCACAAGAACCGTACATAATTTCGTCTTTACCGTCAAAATCCACATCCCCAACTGCTAAATTGTGGTTACCTTGACTGTAATAAGGGTCGGAAGATTTTTCTGCTTTAAATTGCCAACGAAGTTTTAGTTTTCCGTCAATTAAATCAACAGCCGCAAGGTAAGTTTTAGTATAATATCCTCTGCAAAAGACCATTGACAAATTATCTCCGCCTAAATCGGCTGTACAAGCCAAGAAACGCTCGGAACGTCCGCCGTAATCGTCGCCCCACTCTGCTTTTGAAACAGTTCCTCTGACATTAGGATATGTTATTGTGTTTATTGCTGCACCTGTTTCACCATTAAAAACGGTAAGATATTCATTACCTGTTATAATTTGACCGTCGCCATTACGGTAATCTTTACTTGCGTCACCTATTACAGTCCCTTTACCGTCAATTGAGCCGTCTGACGTTCTTACAGCAAATTCAGACTTACCGTCACCGTCAAAATCATATACTAAAAATGGGCTGTAATGTGCACCGGAACGGATATTTCTACCTAAATCAATTCGCCAAAGACGTGTACCGTTCATTTCATAACAGTCAAAAATCGTGTTGCCTGTTACACCGCTTTGAGAATTATCTTTGGAGTTTGACGGGTCCCATTTGAGAATATACTCATACTGACCGTCACCGTCAACATCGCCGACACTCATATCATTGGGCGAATAAGTAAAACCGTTGCCCGTGGGTGCGGCGAAGAAAATATCCCAATAATTTGAACCGCTACCCCAAACACCGCTGCCGCCTTCATTTAGCAGAGTGTTTCCGTTATATGCTTTTACATTATATCCCGCTGTTGTTCCTGCACCGCTGTCCCAAAAACAAGTAGGCTCTCCGGGGTTTGACGTGTAAACCAGTTCACCGTCACGATAGAGTTCAAATTTTGTATCATCGGTGTCTGTTTTTAGAAAACGCCAACTGACAAAGTTACCGTTCCCACTACGAACAGCAACAACGCCTCTGTCCAAGTTCTCTAAATGGCTACTGACATTAGTCTCCGCTGACATTTCAATAACCGCATTATTACTGTTTGAGGGGAAAATAAGGGATGTAACAGCAATTGTCAAACTCAGAACCATAGAGGTTATACGTTTAGAATTACGCATAATGACTAAGCTCCTTTTACATTTTTTTATATAAAATATAAACACATTTTATATAACAGTTATAGGTATTCTAACATAAAAAAATCAAAAAAAACAGAGTTTAATTTGACTTTTTTGATTGAATTATATTGTTTTTTTGACTGTTTTTAATTGTTATCTGTATTTAGACATTTGAACAGACTGAAAACCATCAAGGAGGGTATCAAGATAATTAAAAGCAAGCCCTGTACCTTTTGCAACACAGAGCAAAGGTTCGTCTGCAGATTCACATTTAACGCTTAATTGTTTTGTGATAAGCCTTGAAAGTCCGCCTAATAAAGCTCCTCCGCCTGTAAGCAAAATACCGTTATCGTAAATATCACCTGTTAATTCGGGAGGGGTAGTATCAAGAACATTGTGAATAGCATCGATTATAGCCTGAATATTTTCATTAACTGCCTCTGCTATTTCAATTTCATTGACTTTCAACTGCATTGGTAAGCCGTTTAATAAATTCTGCCCTTTGATAATTGAAGTCCTCTTTGGGGAGGGGTCAAAAACATTTGTAAGTTCGATTTTTACCTGTTCAGCTGTTGTTTCACCGATTGACATTCTGTATTTTGCGGAAATATATTTCACAATAGACTGATTTATCTTATTTCCGCCGACTTTGATAGAAGAACAATTTACAACACCGCCTAAAGAAACAACCGCAACATCACTTGTTCCGCCGCCTATATCAACAACAATATTGCCGTTCGCTTCGGATATGTCCACACCTGCACCGATTAAAGCCGCAATGGGTTCTTCAATAAGAAAAACCTTTCTTGCGCCTGCTTTCATAGCTGTTTCGATAATAGCTTTCTTTTCCACTTCCGTAATAAAAGAGGGTACACAAATAACTATACGAGGTTTAGTGAGTTGTTTACCGCAGACTTTCAGAATAAACTCTCTAATCATACATTGGGTCATAATATCGTCAGAGATAACACCGTCTGCAAGAGGACACATAGCAAGTATATGAGGAGGTGTTTTACCCAACATTCTGTAAGCTTCATCACCTACCGCAACAACCCTTTCGGTTTTGCGATTATATGCAATAACAGAGGGTTCGTTAAGAACAACCCCTTTATTACCCATCGAAATAACAATATTTGCTGTACCTAAATCTATACCTATATCCATTCTTTTCACCTATATTTACTGACTGTTACAGAAACGGATATTATTTTTTCCGCTCCGTTCTGCTTAAGCAATTCTTTGCATTTTCTCATTGTATTCCCTGTTGTAACAACATCATCAACAAGGATTATTGTTTTACCTTTTAGATTAACTATATTGGTTTTAAAATAATCCAGATATTCAGAACGTTGAGCTTGTTTTAATGAATGTTGTTCGGGTGCACCGTCTAATTTATAAAGAATATCTGTTTTTAATGGGATATTATTCATTCTGCTTATAATTTTTGCTATGATTTCTGCGTGGTTATATAGTTTTTTATGTTTATACATCGGAACGGGAACAACAAAATCCGCTTTTACATCTCTTAATTTATGTCCTAATATCATACCGCTGTATACACCGAAATTAGTATTTCTGTCTTTATTGCGTACAATTCCGTCAATGGCAATATCGTCATAATAAAAACAGCATACATCAACATTCGGAGAGGGCTTGTCAACTTCAACAGATTTTAAACGTTTGAGGCAATTTTCACAACAAAGCTTGTCCCAGAGAATAAATTTATCACAACAAGCACAGCGGTTCGGGTAAATTATATCAATCAAGAAAAGAAATAAAAGTTTAATTTTCTTTTTCGATAATTTCACCTGTAATCACCTCTTTAAGCATAGTATGTCTGAACGTTTTCTTGTCATTTCTTACCATAGTCTGAACTGTTTTCGGGTTTCCGACTATAATCAAACGATTTTTTGCTCTGGTAACGGCAGTATAAAGAAGATTTCTGTAGCAGAGTTTTTCAAATCCCTCAAAAAGCGGAATAATAACAGTATTAAATTCAGACCCTTGAGATTTATGAACGGTGACAGCATATGCTAAATCAAGTTGAAACAACATCTCATATGAATATACCGCAATACGTCCGTCGAAATCTGTCACAACCTGTTTATCTTTCGGGATAATTTCTTTTATGATACCT
>JAISIJ010000240.1 GCA_031262245.1 Oscillospiraceae bacterium
AGTAATTGTAATTTTTTCTACTGAAAATTCATTTGAAATATCCTCATATGAATTAGATAATTCATTTGAAGATTCAGTTATAATAGTATTATACGAATTAAATAATTCAATTGCTAAACAAGCTTTGTCGACATCATTTCCTGATTTTTGTTTAAGAGTTTGATTAGCTCCTTTTTTCATTCCATAATAATATTCAAATTCTATATCATTTTCTATATAGGATTTTACCGCTTCTATGTAATCTTCTTTGTTTTTATATTTAGTTTCTATGTCATCTTCTTCGGTTTTATATTTAGTTGCAAGTTCTCTTGCTTTAAAACTGATTTCATCAACTTTGTAAAAATCATCTTTTAAATAAGCTAAAAACGTATTTGTTTGTCCGTGAACATAGGCAGAAAGGTCAGCATAGTCAACACCGTTAACTTGTCCATTCCCATTAACATCGGCAATTTTATTATCTTGATTGTTTTCGCTTTCATAAAGCAAAATGAATTTAAGCAACGTTAAATCAATAACATTGATAAGTCCGTCATTGTTTATGTCGCCGTATACTGTTTCTTCTTTCGGAGTTTCTTCTTTCGGAGTTTCTTCGGCAGCCGCTTTGCTTGACGCCATAAATTGTTTAAAATCATTAATTCCATCGGCATCTGTATCAGGTGTGTATCTATCAAAACCGGCTACATTTTCATCGTAGTCAGGCAAATTGTCTCCGTCAGTATCTCGTTCTAAGTATTCATCAAGGTCAGTTTTAAGTTCCGTCATTGATACACTTATCAACTTAGGGGTAGAGATACTCCAGTTTTCACCCTCTTTTTCGCCGTTTACTTGTAATGACAAAGTTGAATTAGGTGCAATTTTTAACGGTGAATCTGATTTAGAAATTAATTTATAATAGTTTGTATTTAATTCCTCTATCTGATAGTTCCAATTTGACGACAATTTAAAATTAGTTTCAATTGTTAATTCGGGTTTGTTAATAAGTAAAGAAGTCTTATTTTCAATGTTAATTTTGGCACTAAACGAGTTCCAATTGTCGCTGACATCACTTAATGTTACATTAAAACCATCTACCTTAGCAATTTGATTTTGTAACATATCAAGACTTGCAGGAAAATATTTTTCGGATATTCCCGTTAAAGTATATCCAAAATTAACAGATGATGACGGGTGAATATCTCCTGTGCTGTTATCATCGTGTGTAACATAAGGAAAATACTTGTCCTCAATAATCTTGGCATTATACATACCTTCGATTTGAGTTTTAACATCATCGATACCTAAGACATAATACAATGCCCAGTTGCTGATAGAATCTGTGCCTTTGTTGGTAATTGTTACGTCAACTGTTTGGCGATTTGACTGAGATGATGTTATACGATACTTAACATCATAATTTGTTCCGTGGTAAATTCGTTCATTGTCATTCACTTCGGTAACATTGTAAAGATTGCCGGGGCCTGCTAAATTTTCGGCTTTTACAAAAAACGCATCATTCATAGTTGTAGTAATGAGTAAGGCGATACAAGTAACTACTGATACAATTCTTTTGT
Organism: Oscillospiraceae bacterium; assembly: GCA_031262245.1. GTDB lineage: Bacteria > Bacillota > Clostridia > Oscillospirales > Ruminococcaceae > BNZF01. The sequence goes on from JAISIJ010000240.1 coordinate 1,551, forward strand.
AGATTGATTTTGAAATTTTGTTCATACTGAAGAGTTTCCTTTCAATGCTTTATTAATTGATAGTTTGTGTTTGATTAAACCTAAAACATTATCTTATTTTAAATGAGATAGCGTTTATTTAAAACTACATCTGTTTTTCGTTTTCAATATAAGAAAATAATCTGACAACATTTTATGTGTTTAACCTTTTAATAATTATACACCATAATATCCCTTTTGTCAATAGGTTGAAAAAATAAACTTGTCGCTATAGTGATTTAAAAACAAAACCGATTTGTAAAAAAAATCGAAGCTGTATCATTATTAAAATGTATTGTTCCCTGTGCTTTATCTACTAAATTTTTTATTGATTTTATGCCCAAACCGTGATTTTTCTTATTTTTATTAGTTGTGAGAAGTTTTGGGTTCTCTATTAGCACTTCTTTATCAACAGAATTTTTTACAGTTATAAGTAAATTCTGTTTGTCTGTAATGACCGAAACTTCAATTTGTTTTGAAGAACTATTCTCAGAAGCATTTATAGCGTTATCCAAAAGATTAGATAAAATAAGACATACCGATATTTCATCTGTAATAATTTGCGGAACTATCATAATTTTAAAATTTATCGTTATCCCTTTACTTTCAGCGAGATATCGTTTACTACTTAAAACTACATCTATTTTTTCATTTTTAGTATAAGGAAACAATTCGACAACATTTGGATTATCAGGTTTAGTCTTTAAAATATAATTAAGTGCTTCTTCTAAATTACCTTGCTTTAATAAATTTTCGAGTTGCAGTGAATGAATTTTTAAATCGTGACGAAACATTTGTAATTTTTCATATTGTTCAGTTATTTCAGTATACATTTGATTTTCTGTTTTGTTTTTTAATGCAAGCTGTTTTAGTTCTTGGCTTTCTAAATTATCCCTATTCATTTTCAAAAGCAGAACGAAAACCATTATGTTTAATATCAAATATACAAGCGATATAAATAAGATATATGCCATTATTTTATGTTCGGAATGTAGTGAAACTTTCCAAAAAACAAAAATACTGCTTGATGTAGTTAAGAAGAATATTGCCATAAATATCCATTAGATAAAATTGAGATTTATTGACACTTTTCTTTGTGTTATCAGTAAAAGAAAGCATAAAATAATCTGAACAATTTTTGAAAAAGCCAAACTTACTACCCTGTAAATTGAACTATCGTAAACAACTGTATCTGCTGAAACTTTTCTTATAACTGAAAACAACGATATAGATAATATATTTGAAATAAGTAATATAGTAATCAGAACTATGCATATTATTACTTTGGAATATAATTTGCCGTTTAGTTGAATTATACTCATTAAACAAGAACTGATAAATATGGCAATAAGAGTGATGTATCCGAAATTTTGTGATTGCCCCAACACAACATCAGCAACAAAGGCAAATGTAAATAAAAACATAAAAAGCAATATATTTTTATGTTTAGGAGTAAAATATTTATTAAGCGTAAAGAATATTACAAAATTTTCCGCAAAACAAATAAATATTTCAAATAGTTTCATTATCATAATTATTATCTCCAAACGTAAATAAATCATAGGTTTTCCGTAAATTCTCTAAATATGTTCTTCCTATATGTAGAGATGTTTCTCCATCATCTAAAATTACTTTATCAAAAGTAATTTTACTTATAAATTTACAATTCACAATATAACTTCGGTGTATGCGGATAAAAATGTTACTATCAAGAGTTTTATAAAGTTGTCCTATTCTTCCGTAAGCAGTATGTTTTTTGCCGTTGGAAGTGTAAATTTCAAAAGCTCCATGGAATACATTTATATACTTTATTTCTTTAGCACGCAAAATATAATATCCATTTTCATCGTGAAATGAATATTCACAGTTTTCGATTTTTAGTTTGTATATTAACTTTTTGATTATGTCAGGTAATTCAGAATCCATAATATTTTTTCTTAAAAAATTAAAAGGTTGATAATCAAATGATTCGAAAACTAAATTTTCGTGCGATGAACAAAAAATCAAAATAGTGTGATTTTTCTGTAATTTTTCATTTAATTTTTCAGCAACTTCAAATCCACCTATTCTCGGCATTTGAATATCTAAAAAAATCAAGTCAAAGTTATCTCCGCTTTCTATAAGTTTATTACCATCATTAAAAGTAGTAACTTCAATTTCAATGTAAGGTGATAAACAAAATATTTTTATTTTATCCCATAGTTCAGCGATAAAATTACTATCATCGTCACAGATACATATTCTATACAAAATGGCTAACTCCTTTATTGCAAACTATTTATATTAATTATACTACTATTAAACAAAAAAGTCAAGTGTATTTTCGATAAAATTGATTTTTTGTTAGAAAAACGCAGTTAAGGACGTAACTTTTGCACTTAAGGACGTAATCTATTGAATTTTGTCACTTAATGTTGTAGAATTAATAAAGTATAATTTAGGATTAAATTAAATATGAAAACTATAACACATAATCTTGTTGATTTTATATATCAAAACAAGGATATTGATGAAGACAGCAGAAAAATATATGAATACGGTGCGGAAGCCTTTTTGTCGTCTGTTATTGATATAATCATTACAATAATCATCGGATTATGTTTCGGTCAAGTATGGCAAGCACTGCTTTATATTATTGTATTCTTTGCATATCGCCAATATTCGGGCGGTTATCACGCAAACAGTCACTTTATGTGCAAAAGTTGCGGAATAATTTTATTGCTTTCGGTAATGATTTTGCTTAAAAATTTTAATGCCGAATTTTTCAAATATTTTCTGTTTGCGGGTTTTACTTTTTCATTTTTTACGGCATTTATTTTTGCTCCTGTCGAACATCACAACAAACCACTAACCGAACAGCATAAAAGAAAAGCAAAAAAAATTTGTATTATACTCAATACATTTGGATTTTTTATATGCGTAGCACTGTCTTTTTCAAGTTTAACATTTGCAATGATGATATTATGTGCGTTCACAAATGCTTCGTTTTTAATTATTGTTGCAAAAATAATAAATTCAAGGGAGAATATCCAAAATGAAAAATTTTAAAAAAGCGACTGCAAATGCCCTCGAAAAAATCTTCCTTACAAGTGCAAAATCTACTTGTAATGCAACTTCTTTTCTTGGAGCATATCAACCCAAAGAACCTGCAAATCTCAAAGACCGTATCGCCAAAATTGAGAAAAAGTAAGCCTGCAACAGACTTTCTTGTTTGTCTAATACACTTCCTTGTTAGTTTAAAACATAGACAAGGAAGTCTGTTTTATGTTTATAGAATTAAATTTAAAATACAGAACCTATACGTCAAATAAAATTTTAAAAACAACGCATAATTCAACCGACTTAACCGCTAAGTATATGAAAGCAAAAATAGAAAGTAATTT
>JAISIJ010000245.1 GCA_031262245.1 Oscillospiraceae bacterium
TTAACCAAATTAAAAAAGAAATAAAAAGTCATTTTAACCCTAATTATTTTCTGCAAGAACCCTATGTTGAGGGGCGGGTTAAATCTATTTACGGGATATATAAAAAAGCTTATAAACAAAACAAAAGCTTTGACGAAATTTATGATAAATATGCCGTAAGAATAATTGTTTCAAACAATAACGAGTGTTACAGCGTTTTAGGGCTTATCCACGATATATTTACACCTATTCAAGGGCAAAATTCGGAAACACGTTTTAAGGATTATATTGCAACACCCAAAGCCAACGGATACCAATCTTTGCACACTACCGTTTTGGGAAAAGAGGGTATTCCCTTTGAAGTACAAATACGCACTTGGAATATGCACGAAACAGCAGAATACGGTGTTGCGGCACATTGGAAATATAAAGCAGGTCTTTTCGGAAAAGATAAATCCGAGGAATACTTGGCATTTATCCGTCAAGCTTTGGATATACAAATGTATGGTGAAAACTCGGAAGATTTAATAGATATTCTGCGAAAAGATTTTACCTCCGATGATGTTACGGTAATTACGCCCAAAGGTGATACTGTTACATTACCTAAAGGTGCAACTGCCATTGACTTTGCTTATAAAATCCATACTGATGTAGGTCACAGGGCTGTAGGCGTTAAGATAGACCAAAAAATGCAAAAATTAGATACTGCTCTTGCCGACGGTCAGATAGTTGAAATGATTTTGGGAAAAGATTTAAATCCTAACAGAAACTGGCTTGATTTTGTTACAACAACTGTTGCAAAATCTAAAATACGCGCTTTCTTTAAGAATGATAAACGTGAAGAAAATGTTGCAATAGGCAGAGCAAAACTGCGTAAAGAATTTGACGGTGCAGATATTAATCTCCCCGAAGATGAACTTTCAAAATTCCTTGCGGCGGATATTCGCCGTCATAACTGTAATGATTTAGACGATTTCTATGCGGCTATCGGGTACGGCGGAATTGTCATTGAAAATCTTATGCCCAAACTTGTAAACCAATATCGTAAAGATTACGGAGATAAACAGGCATATTATGAAGCAAGACTAACCCCGCCCGCAAAGAAAACCACAGGTTCGCCATCTGAGATTGCTTTGGATGATATATCAAGTCTTGAAACAAAATTTGCAAAATGTTGTTCCCCATTACCCGGTGACAGTATAGTTGGATTTGTTACAAGAATGGGCTATCTTACCGTTCACAAAGACGATTGTGATAATTATTGGAAATCTGTTCAAAATCCAGAAAATGCAGAACGTTGGCATAGGATTGACTGGCAAAATGCCAAAGAAGTTAATCACGAAGTTAAGCTTACCGTTATTGCATTGGACAGAATAGGGTTAAATTTAGATATTACAATGGTTTTGGCAGAAAGTAAAATAAATATAATTAATTCTTCCTCAAGAAACCTTAAAGACGGTCAAGCAATTTTTGAGGCGAGTATGGTAATTACAAGTCTTGAACAGTTGAATTTACTGATTTCAAAACTGAAAAAATTACGAGATGTTATAAGTGTTACAAGACATTAAGGAAATTGTTATGAAAATATACACAATGCCCTTGGGGCAACTCCAAGCAAACTGTCACATTATCTCATTTGACGATAACACCTGCATTGCAATAGATATAGGCGGCGAAAGTGACAAAGTATTAAAATATCTTCAGGAAAACAGACTTGTTCTCAACGCTATACTTCTAACCCACGGTCATTGCGACCATATCGGCGGCGTTGAAATAGTTCGCCGTGAAACCAATGCTATGGTTTACATAGCAAAGGAAGATATGGAAATGCTTTTTAACTCCGAAAAAAATCTTTCAACGCTGTTGAGATTAAATACGCCGACTGTACAATATTTTTCATATATCAAAACCGATACACTCAATATATGTGACAAAGAAATCAGAGTTATTCGCACCCCCGGGCATACAAAAGGCAGTGTTTGCTTTCTCATTGAAAACTGCCTTTTTTCCGGCGATACATTATTTCGTAACGGTGTGGGGCGTACCGACTTCCCCGGCGGCAGTACCCAAGAGCTTTTAAACTCACTTAAAATCCTTGCCGATTTAGAAGAAGATTATCCCGTTTATTGCGGACACCACGAAAATACTACTTTGGGATTTGAACGTCAATATAATCCCTGTGTCAGAGGTGATTTTAAATAGAGCTTAAAAAAATAAAATTATTACAATTAGCAAGATTAGGTTTATATATCGTTCTTGCGGTTTTGGCTTTTGCAATTCAAACACTTAATACTGATTTTGTTAAACCTCTTATTCTGCTCCCTATTGCCGTTGTTTACGCAATCAACGAAGACGGAGAATTTCGAGCTGCCGGCGGCGGTATTATCTGCGGTTTGCTGCTTGATAATTCTATGGGAACATTTTTCGGCTATTCCGCTGTTTTTTTAGTAATTTTCTCTGTTTTTTCATCTCTCCTGTTTTTCTATCTTTTAAGACCTAATATCGGCTCTGTTTTTTTGATAACAATGGGATATTCATTTATCTACTGCATAATACACTATTTTTTCTATTATTATGTTTGGGGATATGAAAGCGGAAATATGCTTTTTATGGAATATACTCTGCCTTGTTTTTGTTATACTTCAATGTCAACTCTTGCTGTTTATCCTATAATGCGATTGATTAACAGATTGCGAATTAAAAACGACGTTACCATTAAAGAAATGTATAAATAAAAATTGCGGCTTACAGACCCTGTAAGCCGCCTACCAATATTTCAAGCAGTCTTGAATAAAAGCCGTTGCTGAAAGCGATTCACGGTTTTAGAAAAAATACTAACATTTCAACTTAAACTTTTGGAATTCTAAAACACTTTCAAGACTTTTATTCTGAACTACTTGTTGTATTATATGCAGAAACATTTAAAATATCTATTACAATTTTAACCTCAAAAGTTACAATATGGTTAAATGTTTACACTTCATTGGTTTTAATTAATTGAGAAAGATATTTTTCCTGAAAAGCATTGAGATGTCCGGTATATTCGGGTATTTCACCTTTATGCAAACGTTCGATATAACCGTGACGGTCAACAACGTCTTTTTGAGCAAGTTTACTCAAAACATAAATTGCAATATTTGAACAATGGTCGGAAATTCTCTCCATATCGTTTACGTCATTTAAGAAAGTTATGCCCCTGTCAATTGTACACACACCTGTTTTAAGGCGTTTAATGTGTTTTTCACGCATAAAGTCTGTAATTCTGTCAATTACTTCCTCAAGCGGTTCAATCTTCATAACTGTTTCAAGGTCGTTATAGTCAACAACAGTTATTGCCATTTCCATAATTTCATCTATTGCGTTCCCTAAATGTTGCAATTCAACAATAGCCTCATCAGAGAATACTATATTCTTATTGTGCATATTTTCAGCACGTTCATAGATATTTACCGCATAATCTCCTATCCTCTCAAACTCAAGCAATAATCGAAGTAAAGAAGATACTGCACGGCTGTCCATATCAGACAAAGGTTTATCGGAAATTTGCACTAAATATTCATTTAATTTATCTTCCATACGGTCGATAATATCTTCACGTTCTTTGATATGTTCAATAGATTTCTCGCTGTAATCGGTATAGAGTTTAATAGCTTCCGTGATATTTGTTCTCGCAAGTTCTCCCATTTTAACAACAACATTATTTGCCTGTTGAATAGCAATAGATGGAGAAACGAGGAAACGAGGGTCGAGTATTGCAAGAGCATTTTCCATATCGTCCTCATCGTCTTTGGTTTTGTCTGAAACGAGTTTACTTGCAATCCAAGGAAGAAGTTTAGGGAAAGGCAGGAAAATCAACGTATTAAGAACATTAAAGAATAGACCGAATTGAGCAATTTGCCACATAGTAACATTTTCGTGCCACCAGTCAAATTTCATTATTAATTGGATAACACCCATAGCGATACCGATTACCACCACACCGAATACGTTGAAAGTAACGTGCATCATTGCTGTTCTTTTAGCATTTTTGGAAGTGCCTATTGAAGAGAGAATACCTGTGATAGTTGTACCGATATTAAATCCCATCATAAGAGGAAATGCAGCGGAGAAAGGCACAACACCCGTCAATGCGGCAGATTGAAGAATAGCTGTTGAAGCAGAAGAAGATTGGATTACAGCGGTAAATGCCGTTCCCACAAGTACACCTAAAACAGGGTTAGTCATTGTTTGGAATATTTGTTCAAAAGCGGCAAATTCGGAAAACTTTTTAACATTGTCGGAAAGTACTTCCATACCGAAGAATAAAATAGATGCACCTAACAATATCTCACCAATTGTTTTGGTTTTTTCTTTTTTGGACAAAAACAGGAAAAGTATACCGACAATGGCAAGGTAAGACGTTATGCTGTCAATACTTATTATATCCATAATAACAGAGGCTTCTTTGGAATCTTCAAGCCCGGTAAGACTTAGGATAATAGGTGTTGCACAAGTACCGATATTCGCACCCATTACCACCCCGCTTGCTCCGTAAAGCGAAAGCAAACCTGCATTAACAAGACCGATAGCAATTACCGTTACCGCCGATGAACTCTGAACAACTGCCGTAATTGCCGTTCCCACCAATATACCTTTCAGAAGATTATCGGTAAGAGAGGAAAGCATTTTTTCAATTTTAGGACCTGTTACCTTTTCAAAAGAAGAGGACATTGTGTGCATACCGAATACAAAAATTGCAAGACCGCCGAATGCCATAATAAACGTTAGGATGATTTCAGATGTTGTCATAACACACCTCTTTTTTCAACTTCCTGTTTTTACTTTTATTGAAATAAATTCAATGCCGATAATATACCTGCTTAAATATGTCCGCTTTTCGCTGTTTACATTATACCCCCTCAAAAAATATTGTCAATATCGGAATATAGAACAAAAAAATTCTCTCTTTTTATTTTCTTTTTAGTAATTTTGCTCCTCTGATTTGAACTCTAACAAAAAAACACAGACCGCTTGTACGCAGTCTGTGTAATTTTAATTGTTGTTAAATATTACTTTCTGTATTTACGAACAGTTGCAACAGCAATACCGCCGAAAATAAGAGCAGCTGTTAAGGGAAGAGCAGAAGTATCGCCTGTGGGAACACTTTTCTCGTCAGAGAGAGTACCGGAAATCAATACAGGGCTACCTTCGGTAGCAAGTGTACCGTCAGAACCGAATACAACAGCACTGCCGTCATCGCCTTCGGCAGGAGTGCCGTCGTCAACAGGAGTACCTTCTTCAGCGGCGGGAGCGCCGTCTTCTTCAGCAGCAGGTGCACCGTCTTCTTCGGCAGCAGGAGCACCATCCTCAGCGGGAGCGTCACCGTTTGTTACTACAGCAGAAGTTGCCGCACCTTCTTCAGCGGGAACATCATCAACAGCAAAAGATACAACGCTTAAAGCAGACAAAGCCATTATGCCTACTGTTAAAGCGGTGAGTAATTTTCTTAATTTCATTTTTTCCTCCAAAAGTTTTTAAACATTATTTTGTATAAAAATACATTCCTATTATACCCCTATTTTTACTCTTGTCAACTGTTTTTTAAAAAATAAAAAAAATTTTGTTCGGACATTTTTTCAATTTCGATATCTCGTTTGTTTTAAACTCATTTTGTGCATATCTTGTTTACATACAAAAATATCAGACTTTTTTCGTTAAATATTATACTTGACTTGCATATGATGATAATATATACTGTATGTAAGTCAAAAATTTGTTGAAAAATATGAGAATTTAAGGATTATAAAAATGTTTAATAAAACTAAAAAATTTTACAATACATATAAAGCTAATATGCTCAAGGTTTTATCTGTATTTTTCATTCTGTGCATAATTGCAAATATCCTCTCCTCAACCGAAAAGGCATACTCCGAAACAGGAGAATACAAAGACTGGAAACAGGCGGATTCTCGTTGGGGTGATAAATGGCTTTGCAGTAATTCCTATGAGGATTATAATATGGCACAAATCGGTTGTGCCGTTACTTCTACCGCAATGTTGGCAGTAAAATCCGGGGCGGCTTTTGAAACGTCGTTCAATCCGGGTGTTCTTTGTGATTTTCTCTATGAGAACAAAGGGTTTGATAATGACGGTGACTTAATATGGGGTAAAGTAGCAGGACTTATCCCTCGTTTCAGATATATCCGTCCTTACAATATAGGAAGTCAGCCTAAAGATGTCCTTATATCCGAACTCAGTGAATTAATCGACCAAGGTTACTATATTGTTTTAACCGTTAAACCCGATAACGGACATTGGGTTGCCGTTGACAGGATTGAGGGAAATGATGTTTATATATTAGACCCTGCAGACAACGGCGGCAAAATACTTTTTGACTACTATTATTACGGCAACTGCACTACCGCACGTTTGTTTAAAGGTCCCGATTCTGTCAATGCTCCTTATTATACCCAAGAGGAAGAAGAAACGGTTTCCGTTAATGAAATTATTTCCGAAATTGACTACTCTATGGGATATACAGTAGACGACATGCCCATAGAAGAGTCTGATGTTTCCGTTGACTATGATACTCCCGTTGAAGAAGAAACAGGCATTGCAAATTCCGATGTTCCCGCTGAAGAAGATACTTCAAAATCCTCTGTGTCATATTCAGAAAATACTCTCCCCAAAACAACAGGATATTATCTTGTTAACGCTACCGATAATGACTTAAACTATCGCAGCGGTGCAGGGACAAGCTATCCCTCTTTAGGTAAATTACCCCATAACAAATTGCTGAAAATCACCGAGATAAAAGGCAATTGGGGAAAATTCCAATATAACGATAAAACCTGTTGGGTTTCTCTTAACTATGTTGACAGAGTACTGTTAGGGGATATTGACGGCAACGGAACAGTAAACAGCAAAGACTATACTTCTGTGATTTTATATCGTGCAAATCAACGCACATTTAATGCAAGACAACGTATCCTTGCAGATGTAAATTTCAACGGAACGGTTGATGTCGGTGACGCAACACTTCTTATGAATGTTGTATATAAAGGCGGCAAATTACCTGAATAAGCATTTGTTTTCGGAGGAATATATTGTATAACTGGCGTTATCCCGATGTTTTGAGATTGGAAGAATTCCCCTCAAATACATCTGTGTCTTTTTTGTTAAATATCGAAACTGCCTTAGAATGTGAAATTATTTCTAAGGCTGATTTTGTTGATATATTCCCTAAAAAACTGAAACAAGGGAATAATACCGTTTCTGTTATTATCTCACCTATAAGTGACAATATCTGTGTTTTCGGTGAGATAGATTTAGTTTGTGAAGAAGAAACCAAACGCATTATTTTTAACGGAAAATCCAAGGCACTTCCAAAAGGATACTATGACAACAAAGTATTATTCGATGCTAACGGTGCATTTGAAAATATCAAGCCCGCCGAAAATACAAAACTCACAAAAGGGCAGAATGTTTCCGTAAATAACCTTGTAAAAAAAGACATTAACGTCAAGTTAGATTGGCTTTCAAATCTCCAAGAACTCGATGTTGAAACTTTTACCTTTATTTTAGACGAAGATTTTCTGATTGAAAGCCGAAAAGATTTTATATTTTTCGGAAATCCCGAAAGCAACGGAGTATCTTACTCTAAAAATGACCGCACAGTCACTTTGAAATTAAAAGAAATCAAAGAAAATGCAAAAAAAATTATCATAGCCTATAATCTCTACAAAAGCGACAACAGTTTCAAAAAAATCCACTTACCCAACATAAAAATAATCATTGATAATGTAGAATTTTACACTTTCCCCTTATCTCTTCAAGACTGTCAAACAGTCATAGGCATTGAATTTTACCTTACCAAATCCGGTTGGCGACTTAATGCTATAGGTGCAGAATACGATGCCCCCTTTGAATCCCTCTGTTCCGAATGTGGAATCCTCTCTTCTTCTCCGTGAGGGTCTGCGCTCGAAGTTCTCTTTTTCATTTTTCTATTTGTTTTAGAGTTTTACACCTCTCGAAGTTCCCTAATTCTTGTGGCAGTTGGCAGTTTTTAGGCTTTGGTTTGACTGGATATGAAAAAAGCACCCTTTCGGGTGCTTTTTTTAAGCTTACTGTGGGGGATATTTGTTATTTTTTGAAAGAAACAGTTACTCTTGTGTTTCCTCTATATTAACAGCAGTCACTCCGCCGTTACCGGGGAATAAATTGCAAATGGAAACAGAAGTTGTGTCGTCGGGGTTAACAGTTATTTCGTTATAGGATAAGTCAGCAAGGGTAACTTCTTCGCCTACTAAGGCTTTTAACATTAATAGACTAATAGTATCGGGAACATCGGGGGTTACTACTTCTGTTGATGTTGCCCAGAACAGCGGGTTATTTTGAGACTCGTCTTGTAATGTCTCATAATAATCAGAGACATAGTCGCCATAATCTACTGTAGAAAGATTTCCGTCTGTCCAAACAGTCGGGAGATAATCTAATGCTCTGTAATAAAGGAATGATAAACTTTCCTTTTCACCTATATTCTCTAAGTTTAAGCAATATTTATACTCGCCGTGCTGAGACGTTGAAATAGTAAGCTTTTTACCTTCGCTATCAACATTAACATAGTAGCAACCATAATCGTCTATTATTTTTCTGAACTCACCTATTGTTGCTCTTAAATCAATAGCTACGATAATTTTACCGCCTGCTTCGATATTAGTTACATCGTTAAACTCATAAACAAACAATATACCCAAATCATTGTGGTGGAATATGAGATAAGGATTACTTCCGTCGTCAGAACGGCTCAGGTAATCTATTTTGAAAGGAGATACTCCGGCTTCCTGATTTAGCGGAGGAACAACAGTATATTCGTCGTATACAGCGTTAACAATGGAAACAAAATGCTGTTCGGGTTCTTGACCCATTGAAAGCTCGCCGTTCCAATATACACCTCGGAGACCGTTTTCGTCAAATACTATTTCACAAACGTGGGTTGTGGGAACAGAATTTTCATCATAAAGTGTAACATTCCAAGTGTATTTATCTAACAGGTTATTGTATATATAACCGTCACCCATAAGTTCAATTACATCATCTCTGCTGTCGCCTACTTTAACACTGTTTGCAACAAAGGAATTTTCCCAACTTTCAGGGTTAGTAGTATCTCTTTGTTCTTCGCCGTTGTTAAAAGATACACCGTCAATAACATTATCTTTATCAAAATAATAAGTTCTGGTTCCGCCGTTTTCAAGAACATAAGACCACCAGTAACCGTTTTTAAAGACATCGGTAGATTTTGAATCGGGTTCACCTAAAATAGAGTAAACATTATCAGCGTATGTCCCTATATCTATAGCATTATAAGTCTGATAAGCGGAAATAAAATGGGTTTTAATGTTTTCGGAACCATTTCCTAAAGAGCCTGTTTGCGAATCATATTTTTCTGTGACAAATTTTCTCGGAATTGATACAAAAATTAAATCTGTTTGTGCTTCGGGGCGAGATACTTCCGACATTTGCTGTTTAAGGAAGAAATGCCATTTTCCATCGCCTAAAACAAGACTTTCCAAATCCCAAACGGTTTCTTTGTTTGCAAATGCAGCGAAAACGAAAAGTGTATTAACCTCAAAGAATTCTTCTGAAAAATCAAGCTCTTTTCCGCCTTCACCGAAATTTTCTACTAAAAAGCCGTCAATCTCTTCTTTGCTTTTTGCAGAAAAATAATTAAAATCATAAAATTTACCGTCATCGGGGACTGAGAGGGTTGCGGTTTCAAAATCCATATAAGCAGTATACCCTGTTGCCATATTTTCAATAAATGTTCTGTATCCCAAATCCTCGTTGGTTTCGGTAAGAACAACACTGTCTGAGCTTGTGTCATTTAACGTAAGAGTGCCGTCTGAATTTAAAGAGGTTGAAAGTTTGTCGTTTTTATCGTCTTTATTTATTAAATGCTTTGCGGCAAAAAATGTTGCACCGCAAACTATAGCTAAACAGGTTGCAAAGGAAACAATTTTATATCCCCATTGACGATTACGTTTACCTGTTGATTCTCTTTCAGCTTTCATTTTAATTTTCTCCTTGTCAATTTTTTCAATGGGAGAGAGTTTTTCATATATATTCATAAAATATTCCTCAATTCTTTGATAGTACGATAAAGCTTGTTTTTTATGTCAGATTGTGTAAGGCTTAAAATCTCAGCAATATCCGCTATACTCTGCTCCTCAATATAAAAAAGGTAAAAGCACTTTTGAATATTCGGGGATTTTTTTGCAAGATGTTTTTTTGCAATTTCAATGCTGTCGTTATCACTCACAACATCTTCTAAGCAATATAAATCCATTTCTTTCTCTATCTCACCGCCGCCGCTGTAATCTAACATATTCTTAAGCTTTGCGGAAAAATGATAGTATTTGGATAGTTTCTGCTTGCAAATTCTGTAACAAATAGCTCTGGGGTCTTTAATGTAGTTTTCGCCTTTACGCTGAATAATTTGATGAATTTCCATATAAGTTTCCTGTAAAACATCGCCGACGTCTGCGATATTTGAACATTTTCGCATAACAAACATTTTGAGTTCGTTATATGTTGTTTCATAAATTTCATCAAAAGTGAACGTTTGGGTTAATTCTCTGTTTTCCAAAAGGTTCTCCTTGTTTTTTGCTATCTCCAAAAAAATCACCTGCTTTCCCTTTCTGATATAGTAGCGTTGAGAATCAGCATAAAAGTTTCAAAAAATTTTTGACTTTTTTAAATTTTT
>JAISIJ010000259.1 GCA_031262245.1 Oscillospiraceae bacterium
AAAGTTTTGTATTCACGAAAAACCCAAGTAAAACAGCATACATAATGAGTGTTGTGAACAATAGAATACTTGAAAATGTTGTTACTAACTCTAAATTTGCTGACTCTGTGTCGTGCGCTGCAATTCCGCATAGAATACTTACAATTAATAATACTCCTATAATCACTAATAACATAAAATACCTCTTTTCTTTTTGTTATTACACCGCTGTCTATCGGGAAATAAAAAAACAGGCATTATTCAGCCTGTTTAAATATTAGTTATTCCCCCTAAACTCCACAACTTTCTCAAATAAAAATTCAATTTTCCAAATATGTTTATTCGTGTGATAATGCTCGCAATACCACTTCTTAAAATTAATTTTCTGTACCAAATACTGCAACCAATTTTCCGTTGAATAATCAACTTTGCTCGAATCAATTTCAGGGATAAACATTTCCACCGGCATATAGTTATAAGGGCAGGTGTGCGTAAAAACAAAATCAACGGTGTTATCGCAGTTTTTAAGCTGTTTTTCAACAAAATCTTTTATTTCATTCGAGGGCTGTTCATCATTAAATCAACTGCAAACCGCATTCCGAGGGTGGCGGAGCTTATCTTTTTCAAATAGTGCAAGCCGATATCCCTTATCAACGCTGTAAGCTCCGCCGATTACCAAGCATTTCTTATTATTAAAATCGTAAATTTCGCCGTCTTTTGCAAAAATAATATTCGGATATTCTTCCTCAATGTACGCTATACCCCTGTGAAATGGCACTTCTTTATAAGTAGGAATATTCGTAGGTCGGTTTTCGTGATTGCCGTGAATACAGAACAAAGTTATCGGTAAATTCTCCTGCAAATTCCGCTTTCTTTTATTATCTTTGTTTTTATCTACCCAATTAATCCCCGCATCACCGAGAATTATCAGTATATCCTCTTTTGTTGTTTTCATTTTCTCACAAAAATCAAAAATTCTTCCGAAATCTCTGTGTGTATCGCCTGTTAAAAATATCAATTTTTCTCCTTTGCTTGTATTTGAAAATATAAATAGTCCTCTTTTGATATAACATATTCAATCGTAGTTTTCTGCTTTTTCGCATACCAATACGCAACACCAATTATTTTCCGAGCAATATATTCTTGCCTATATTTTGATTTCTTGCAATAATTATAAACGTATCTTATAATATCCTGCAAAACCTTAAAAGTTATCAAATTGCTAATATTTGCAGTCTTAAACGTCAAATTACCATTTGTAATCATAACATATTGAATATCCTTACCCCAAGAACACAAGCAAATCGCCGCCGCTATCGCCGGTGCAACATCGCCTTTCAAAATAACCGTATCTTTCGGTGCATCCCTCGGCAAACAAGTAATAACTCTATACGCTGTTTCAAAAGGTAAATCCTCGAAAATATATGTGTTTTCGTCAGGAAGAGTTCCGTAACGGCTTCTATCTGAAAACTGTATACACTCCTGCAAACAAGTAACATTACCCTTTATCTCAAAAGTACAATTCAGTGGCAAAGTTATCGCTCTACGCCGTATTTTCTTAACATTATCGGGTATTTTAATATGCGGATTTTTTGTCCTCCCCATATCGCAACTTATCAACTCGCCCTTATCATTTACATTATATTGCACCAACCCCAACAAAATCGCCTTAGCTCGCTGAACGTTATCATTTTCTAAAACCCTTTCAGCCCAATCATCATTTGCCGCTTTACTGAATTCCACAACGCCGTCTATGCCGTCAAACAACACGATATCTTCATTTTTATACGAAACTCCATCGTAAATATAACCGTGAACTCGGGCAGAATGATTATCTGATAAAAAAGATTCCATTTGCTCAATATTCAGTATCTCATACTGCCCCCACCTCGTAGAATTGTAAAAAGCACAGCCCTTATTTGTAGGTTTTCTAAATCTATACTCCCTATGTCGCCAATCTACCTTTCGTGGGCTACCCAAACATACCTGAAAATATCCCTTTGTATCCCTAAAATAAAATTCCGTAAGTGCTTGTGATAACTTATTGTTGCAATTTTTATCAAATTTGGTATTTAAGAAATTGTCCGCAATCGCTTTGAGCATAGTTACCTTTTTTGTACCTTTATACAGCAAGTATTTCTTGTTTTTGTATTTCAGCCAACAAGCAATTACCCCTTTCGTTTTCAAAAAAACTTGTACTTTCTCAGATAAATCTTTATCAGTTGCGGAAATTACCCCTATTTCAATGGTGTTCCCGTTAGAATCTTTTAAAAAATTGGGGATTATCTTTGGATTTGTATCAATTAAATATTCCGTAATCCCTATATTATTACAAGCAAATTCTATCGGAATACTTATCTTTTGTGTACCCGTATACAAACAACACTCTTCACGCTTTAAAATAAAGGTCTCATCCTGTTTTGTGCAAACAACAATAGTTTCCTTAAAAGGATTAGGGCTTACAAAAATTATGGCATCATTGTGTTTAGCCACCAACCCTGTATTTTTATCATATATCGCCGCCACGCCGATATATGCTGCATCAGCTTGTTTGTATTTTTCCGAAACAGCCGTAGCTTTCTCAAAAGTAATTACAGCCGTTTTTCCTTTTGGTTCGGCTATTTTCTCACCCATATACACCAAATCAGAACGTTTTTTCGCCTTATCACTCAACGGAATTAACGAATAAAACAAGCCTTTGTTCAGATTAACACCATAAACAATATTACCGCTTTTCACAAACTCTGTCAATTCATTTTGCGTAAATACCTGCGTTTCTGTACTGCCGATTTCAGAAACTGTATAGGTATTATTATGAATTTTACTAACATATTTCATATTAAGCACTCTCCTTTGAATATTTGTGAATAACCTACTGTCTGCGAAAAAGTATGGTCTGTTTTTATGGGTTTATCGAAAAAAAAATAAAGGTAAGCTTCTGCCTACCTCATAATCTATCCCAAAAAAGGTAACTATTTTCTAAACCCAATTATTAATCCTGTTAATCTTATTAACCTTATTAACTCTATTAACTTAATATTGTTAATTTAATTAATCTTATTAACTACATTAACCACGCAAAAAAAAAATAAAGGTAAGCAATGCCTACCCTTATCAATCTCATTCTGCAACTTTTACGTTTTTAACCGTAGCTTTCAGCTTTTCGGAAGGTTTAAACTTCACAACCGTATGTGCCGCTATCGTGATACTCTCCCCTGTTTGCGGATTTCTGCCCGTAGTTTCGGGCTTTTCCATAAGTGCGAATGTTCCGAACCCCTGTATTGCAACGGATTTTCCCTCTTCCAATGCCCCTGCAATTGCATCTAAAGCCGCTTGCAACGCTCTTTCGCCCTCGGAATGTTTTGCAAAACCCGCATACTCTGTAACGTCTTTGATAAGCTCGGTTTTGTTCACTGTTTTTGCCAATTTCTCACCCTCTTTCATAGTTTATTTTTGTAAATCGTATAACAGTTTAACTGTATACAGTAGAATCCACGCTGTCTATTGGAAAATATACCGTTTTTCAGCACAAAACGCCCTCTTTAATTGCCCCTACTTTATTACTCAAAATCATTGTAGCAACCGTATCGAACCGTGCATCGTGTGCACCGCTCAACTCACCGAAAAGCTGTTTTACCGTACTTTCGGTTTCTTCTTTTATTTTATATGTTTCAATCATTGCCGTAAGCTTACCTTTAACCCCTTTTGCCCTCATTACATCTATGATTTTCGTATCAGGCAAAAACTTTCTGCAACGCTCTAACTCTGTCGTTAAAAATCTTAAATCAAAAGGAACATTATACCCCGAAATTATATCAGCACCCTTTAAAAAATCTAAAATACCACCAACACAATTTTCAAATTTCTTGCCTTTTGATAAAAATCTTAATCTATCAACGGAAAATCCGTGAACCATTTCTGCTCTGTAATCCACATATTCAACCTCGAAAAACTGGTTATACGCCGTAAGCTTACCATTATCAACTTTTACCATCGCCAATTGGCATATCTGCCCCGGGCATAACCCCGTTGTTTCAGTATCTAAAAATACTACCATTTTATGCTCCTTGTTTTAAAAATATTTACTCACGAGGGCTGTTTGCATTAAAACTTTTTATTATAAACTCAGTAAAATTTTCTGCTACTTTTCTAAAACAAGAAGAATCTTCTCCCTCGTTATAAAAATAGATAGGAGAATTATCACCTTTTTCTAACTCAAAAAAAGCAAATTGGTACCCACCGTGCATCCAAAACACAAAAGCTGTTTCAGGTACCACGCCTTGAAAATCATTCTCTGTATAAAGAAGGAAATTAGCATCAGATAATAATTCTTTTACTTCTTTCACGTGATAATCATCTCCCCTATAAAATTCGACTCCACGACCACAATTTTCCAAAAACTTAATATAGTTTTTTGGTAAATTGGGAAATTCAGAAATCAAATCCAAAATCTCTTTTTCCGAAGCCCCTGCCATAGGATAGTTTTCAGATTTTAAATAGGCAAAAAATTTGTCGATATCTTGTTCTCCTTTATATTTAAAATATTCTTTTCTATTAGCACCGAATGCTTCTTCCGTTGATAATTCGCCGGGATAATTATATTTTCGTTCCATATATACCAACTTTCAATTAACATACTTTTTAGCAAAATCTAATATTCTCGTAAATAAATTTGACTCAAAAAATCTATTTTTTATAATCTAACTATGTGCCTTAAAATTATAAACAGGCTTTATTATTTGCTCAATCTGCACCGTATCACCGATACGGTCAACAATTTCAGCCATCGGTTTATACGCAAAAGCACTCTCGTCCAAAGTTTCCGCACAAACGGAAGTAGTGTAAATGCCTTTCATACTCTCTTCAAAATCAGATAATTTTACCGTTTCGGCGGCTTTCCTGCGGTTCATTAACCTACCTGCACCGTGAGGGGCAGAAAAATTCCACTCTGCATTGCCTTTGCCGATACAAATCAAGCTTCCGTCACGCATATTCATCGGAATAAGCAAACGTTCACCCAATTCCGCCGAAACTGCACCTTTACGCAAAATCATTTTATCCAAATCAATATAATTATGAATTGTCGTGAAACTGTCAACAATCTCTAACCCCATACCCCGAACAATCGTGTCAACTATCGCTTTTCGGTTATACATCGCAAATTCCTGAACAATTCCCATATCGTGAATATAATTCGCAAATAAATCGCCCTCTGCATAAGCTAAATTTTTGTTGATATTTGCATCGCCCATAGCCTGTAAAATTGATTGTATTTCTTTTTCACGCCCCTGTGATTTCAACTCGGAAATAACCTTATCCATTTTATTTTTCTTGTGAAACTTAAACGCTTCTTTCTGATACCAACCCGCAATACCTACGCCTAAACTGCGGCTGCCGGAATGAATTACAAGATATAATTTGCCGTTTTCATCTTTGTCAATCTCTATAAAATGATTA
>JAISIJ010000304.1 GCA_031262245.1 Oscillospiraceae bacterium
TTCATTCCCTTAGTAAGCCATCCTTTACGAATGAAAAAAGTATCGTGAGCACGAAATTTCATTTGGCAACCTCCGAATTAAGCCTTAGTTTTTAGATATTTTTCCATAAGGCAACCGCCTTCAAGATATTTTGCAGTTACGCACATTTTACAACGCTTACAACGTTGTGAATTTATGTGATATTCACCGCCGACAATAGAAATAGCCCTAAACTTACAAATTGATTCGCATTTCAAACATTTTCGACAGGCATTATAGTTTTTAACCTGATAACCTGCCATTCAAAGCAAATCATCAGGTTTTTCTACATTCAAAACTTTAATTTTTACCGAATATTCAAAATTTTCTTGGTTAAAAGGTTGGATTGATATTATAGGCACATTTGTAGCCATATCAATTATTATTGTTTCTTTAATTAATTTTCTTCCGAGTTCAGGTGCAATTTTCCCGAAAGGAATAAATAATTCTGTGAAAGTTCCGTCAACAGGTCTATTTAATTGAAATACCTTAGCGTTATCTTCTGTAGTACAATTGGTGAATTTTATTTTCACATCTTGTGCAGCTTTAACGCCGTTGCCGCCTTGACGGGCTTTCCAAGCACCTGTATCAACATAAACTTCCGGGTCGGGTTTTCCGATTTTTTTAGCAAAATCAATAAGAAAATTATGCCACTTATTATATTCTTCGGGCATATAAATTTTAGATAAAAATTCTGCACGAGTGCTGTTGTTCGGACAACACCAACAACCTACACGGTCGTAACCAAGCCGATAAGCGTAATTAAAATCAACTTCTTCGCCTAAAATATATAACCATATATCAATGTCTTTCCAAAGAAAAATAGGAGAGGCCACTTTTTGTTTTTGTATTTTTACCGACTCGGAATTATCCTCAACACGATTATATTTGCTCCTTGAAACGGATTCACATTTCCTTATTCCATAGAAAGTTAATATGTCTGTTTCAGGATACAATGAATTTAAAATTCTTGTAATTGGTCCTGTCTTAAACATAGTACAACACCAACGTAACATTCTCGCAGGTGCTCCTATATCATTGCAAACAGAATAGAAATCTTGTTCGTTGTTTTTTGCAATTCTGAAGATAGAAAAAGGCTGATTTTCTCTGTATCTTTTAGCATATTCAATAGTAGTAGGAAATTCAAGTGTCGTATTCCCGAATATATGCACCATAGACGGATTACTTAACGCTCTCATAACTAAATCGGCAGTAACAGTAGAATCTTTACCGCCCGAAAAAGAAATCACAACATTTTCTTCGGGGTAATTCTGTGAAGTTTTTTGAATAAAATTTGAAGCTTCGTTGAAAATTTCCGATAATCTGTCCGAATTTGCTTTTATAAATTTAGAAATATATTTATCAAAAGATTTATAGTCATTAAGTTTTTTATATTCAGATAAATCTTTTATTATTTTATCAATATCGGCTTGTTGGTATTCTGTTTTTGAGATAGTTAAAGTTTTTCCGTCAATATAATAACGATTATCCATTGCCCAAACGGATTTATCTTTGTATTCAAGTGGGCAACCTTTGATTATTTCCAGTAGTAGGCGTTCTTCGGGAAAAACAGGTCGTAAATCAACACATAAGTAAGAAATTTTATTTTTGCAAAGAGGACAAGTATCCTGTGTTTCCATATCTTGCAATTTTATTAAAGGTATTTTACATTCATCGCACCAATAAATTACAGGAATACGTTCGTCAACTTTTATGGTTTCAGAGCCACAAATGTCGCAAGTGTTTTTGACTGTTTCTTTACTGCAATTTACACACCACAAGAATATCACCCCTTCCTAACATTACTTTAGCTTATATAGTGTGGAGTGCTGTGAGAAACATACAATATATCGTATTTTACATAAGATGTAATAATATATAACACCTCCATTATAAGCTTATATACTATTATACCACACCTCCCGAAAAAAATCAAGTGTTTTTTATGAATTTCAGCAAGAAATTTGCAATTTCTCCGAGTAGCCCGAAATTACATTACATTCTACCACAAAAGAGGTAAGCCGTCAATTATTTTCAATAAACTGCCGTGATATTTAACGATATGAAGTAAAATAATGCGTCAAATTCACGTCAAAACAGCAAATATACAACCTAAAAACCTTGATTTAAAGCCATTTTACATATAAAATTAATAGTTTCTTAAAAATAACACACGAAGCCAGACTTTTGGGGCTTGACGGACGTTGTATTTATCCCGATATTGAAAATATTCCCGACAGTAAAGTTAATTTATGCGTTGATAATTTGATGAAAATTTATGAAGAAACAGCTGAACAAAAGGGCGTACAAGCGGTGTTTTCGGATATTGCCGTTCACTCTGACGAGGGAAGATTTTCAGTTTATGAGTATATTAAAAATGAATTAATTGCGAGGGGCGTTCCCGAAAATGAAATTTGTTTTGCAAGTGATGCCCAAACTCCCGAACAACGAAAGGCTCTGTTTAGCCAAATTAACAGCGGTGAAAAGCGTTTTGTAATTGCAAGTACCCA
>JAISIJ010000315.1 GCA_031262245.1 Oscillospiraceae bacterium
TTTTATCCTTATCTGAAAAACTCTCAATCATTTTCCGCATTTCTGCTGAAAAATCAAGGGTAGTATCCGAAGAATATCTGGTTAAAAGTGTCTTAACCCCTGTCAATTTAGTATACATAAACTGTCTTGCAGAATTATAATAATAATAATGTATTAAAAATATCCCCGAAACCTCAATAAGAATAAGCAACAACACTACAGGCAACAAAGTATTACTTAACCACCTTTTAGCTATCGTCTTTTTTGCCCTGAATCGCTTTATCCAAGTCAACATTTTTTCTTTGACCTCTTTAACTAAGCCAACTTATTACAACCGACCTTTTTATTTTGAACCTTTTTTCTTTGACTTTTTTTCTTTGAACCTTTTTACTTTGACCTCTTTAACTAAGTCAGCTTATTATAACTAACTATGCCGTCCATTTATAACCGAAACCCCAAACTGTGGAGATATATTTCGGATGAGCAGGGTCGTCCTCAATTTTCATACGGATACGACGAATATTAACATCAATGATTTTATCGTCACCGATATAGTTAGTTCCCCATATTTTTTGAAGTAATGTATTACGGTCAAGGGCGGTGTTGCGGTTTTGCATAAAGAAAGTGAGTATGTCAAATTCAACCTGTGTCAATTCAACTTCTTTGCCGCCTTTAGTTAAAACACGAGATTTTGTATTCAAAACAAAAGGTCCTATTTCCGTAATCCCCGAGTCTGTTTCTTTTGCAACGGCAGACAAAGCAACACGGCGAAAAATAGCGTCAATTCTCGCCAAGAGTTCAGAGGGAGAGAATGGTTTTGTGATATAATCATCTGCCCCCAACATTAAACCGTTTACTTTATCAAACTCCTGTGATTTTGCTGTAAGCATAATAATCCCCAAGAGAGGATTTTTATCTCTTAAGGCTTTGCACACTTGAAAACCGTCAATACCGGGGGGCGGCATCATAACGTCAAGCAAAACCACATCAAAATCAGGGGTTTGTTCATATACTTTCAGTGCATCTTCTCCGTTTGATACATCCACAACGGTATAGCCTGCCCGAGTGAGGTTAATAACCACAAAATCACGAATTTCAGCGTGGTCATCGCAAATTAAAATTTTCTTTGTCATAATGCCTCCGTAAAAGGGTTAAACAAATTTAAAACTGTCCCTTATTTTTTCAAAGGTAAAATAATCTGTATTCACCTTTGCCATATAATTGTTATTTTTAACTGTAGTAATGAGTTTATATCCTGCTTTTGCTTTGTCTGAAATTTGAGAAGTGGTTACAATTGCAAGGGTAATAGCGGTATAATTATTATCTTTAAAGAGGAATTCTCCTTTTTCTTCCGTAACGGAAAAGGTTGAGTTGTCGGGATATATAAACGCAAATTTACCCGCAACAGAATAATATCCTTTAAGAATCGGTGCTAAAAAACGATTTTTATATATATGCCATTCAACAGTATCGTTTTCTTTTAAAACAGGAATTTCCACGATACCGTCTGCATTAATATCAACAGAGAGATACCCCACGGGGCGGACGGTTTTCTGTTTGATTTCCGGTGTTAAGAGGTCGCGAAAAACATTATCGTTTAATTCGATTATTTCTGTTTGAATGAAATTATTACCGATATTAACGTCAATATAGAAACGGCGATTTGTTATCTCATAAAGTAATTTTGCGGGAGTGTTGGTGTTTTCGGAAAGAGGGATATTTGTTTCGTAATATGTTTCTTCTCTGTATTGCAAGCAACGTAAAGTTGCAAAAGAAGAGGTATTTTTAGCGGATATTAAAATCAACTCGTTTTTCTCGTCGTCATCGGTATCAAAAAGGTTGAAGTAAGAATAATTTTCCGAAAGTGTTAAGGTAAGAGAATTGTTTGTATAATCATAGACTTCAAGAATTTTTTCGTTGGTGCTGACAGTAGTAAATCCTATAAAAATCTTAGTAACACTGTCGCCGATAGATGAAACTGCAACTCGTTCAACCTCAAGACCCGGTGTTGCGTTATCGTAAACAGAAACCCATCTTTCCTCTTTATTGTCGAGGATATTCATTCTTAAAGCAGTATTTCCGGCGGTAAGGTCTGTTCGTTCATAGAATACAAGGGCTTCGTCTTCACCATCATTGTCAAAGTCGCTGACAGTAAAAGCAGAGAGGTTTTCCCCCTCTTTGGGATATTTAAGGTGAATAGAGCCTGTTACGGCTTTTTTCAAAGCATCTTCAATTTCCGCATATTGCTCGTCAAGACGAGGGGGAGTAAGAAGAGTATCAACTCCTGTCATAGAACAGGCAGAAGTAAACAGCATAACAAGCAAGAGTATAAGGGTAATGTTTTTTTTCATATATTTATAAAGAACGTCCGTATTATTTTCTCATATTTTAAAATCAGCACACATATTATAGTAAGGACAAGCGTATAAATTGTAATATACCTTAGTGTATCATAATTATATAATAATTGCAACAGTTTGTCAACATTTTTTAAATAAGAATAATAAAGCGGAATTTTGTAAAATAAAGGAGCATAAAAATGAAAAAAATATTTTTAACAATGAGCGTTTTCGGGGTTATGTTAATGTTAATTCCCGCAATTTCATTGATTACCTCAAAGAATTTTGATAAGGAAGAGATTAAAAAAACACCGAGTTACGGCGATATTATCCCCACAATTCAGGAGAATATATCCTCCGACGGCGAAACCGTAACAACAAAAAATAATCAAGAAGAAACAGTGGTATTAAAGGAAAAAGAGCCTTATAAGGTTTTGGATATTACAACGGATGAGGTTATGACAGTATCTGTAAGAGATTATCTTATCGGGGCAGTTGCGGCGGAAATGCCCTCAAGTTTTCAGGAAGAGGCATTAAAAGCACAGGCAGTTGCGGCACATACCTATGCAGAACGCCGCAGACTTTTAGGGGAACAGCCTGATTTAAAGGGAGCATATTTTTCCAACGACAGCAGTAAATATCAAGCTTTTTTTACCGAAAGTCAAATGAAACAGTATTTCGGAGAAACTTTTGAAAGTCGATATGAAAGGATAGCCAAATGTGTTGACGAAGTGTTGGAGATAATAATCACATATAATAACGAACCGATTATAGCGGCTTTTCACTCAATGTCCAGCGGCAAAACCGAGAGTGCAGCCAATGTTTGGGGCGGAGATATTACCTATCTTATTCCTGTTGAAAGTGAATCTGATAAAACCGCACCGAAATATCAACAAGACTATACATTCAGCATTGAAGAATTAAAGAAGAATTTTGAAGAGTATAGTAAAGATATAAAACTAAACGAAAACCCTGCAAAAGTTGAGGATTGGTTTGAGATTGTTCAAAAAACAGCCTCACAAACAATAGTAAAGATAAAAGTCGGGGAAGTGGAATTAAAAGGCAGTGACGTTAGGGCGATTTTAGGTTTGCGTTCAAGTGCTTTTGATATATTTCTCTCTAACAATATATTTACAATTACCACTTACGGTTACGGTCACGGTGTGGGTATGAGCCAATTCGGTGCAAATTCATTGGCACTTGATGGCAAAACTTATGACGAAATACTCTTGCATTACTATCCCGGGACTAAACTTGAAAAAGTTTGAATATACCTAATATTAAGCCACAACGAAAGTTGTGGCTTAATATCTGCTATGTGTTTCGGTTGTCTGCCGTAGGCAGACGAGAAACACAGCACACGAGCAACAAAAATGGCTGAGCGGCTTTGCCGTGAGGAACAAAGACTTTTGTTGCGGATTAATAAAACACAAATAAAACACAAAATCGAGGTTTTCGGTTTTGTGTTATTTATTTGTAAGGTAATTGTAAGGTTAATACTTAATTCATTTCAATGTCAACAAGATTTACTATAAATATAATTAAATTATTATATTTTATTGACATTATTCAAAGACTGTTATATACTATGCAAGATTAGGTGGATTAATAGGTTGGATTTTCAGTATAAATTAGGAAAAAATATTTCATAAGGAAGTAATAAAAAAGTGGAAAATCTAAGAATTGAACTTGCAAAAAATCTGAAAGAAAAACCCTCAGACGAGAGTAAATTGGGTTTCGGTAAAATATTTACCGATTATATGTTAATAATAGATTATGCAGAAGGCAAAGGTTGGCATAACGCAAGGATAGAACCTTTCGGAAATCTCAGTATATCTCCTGCGGCAATGTGTTTGCATTACGGACAGGAAGTCTTTGAGGGTATGAAAGCTTATCGTACAGCTGACGACCGCATTGTTTTATTCAGACCCGAAGAGAATTTCAAAAGGATTAATGTTTCCAATGAAAGACTTGTTATTCCTGCTGTTGACGAAGAATTTGCACTTGAGGCTCTTAAAGAATTAATTAAACTTGAAAAAGATTGGGTACCCAAAAGTGACGGTGCGTCTTTATATATTCGACCTTTTATTATTGCGGCAGACGAATTTTTGGGGGTTGCTCCTTCAAAGACCTATAAATTTATTACTATACTTTCTCCCTCGGGAGCATATTATGCAACAGGACTTAACCCTGTAGGTATTTATGTTGAAAAAAATTATGTTCGTGCAGTTCGCGGCGGTATGGGATATACCAAAACAGGCGGCAACTATGCGGCATCTCTTATTGCACAGGACGAAGCACACAAAG
>JAISIJ010000366.1 GCA_031262245.1 Oscillospiraceae bacterium
ACCGGCAGGAGCCTCTGACAATGCCGCAAATTCAGCAGGAGTAATCTGACTTTGGGTAGCATAAGCATCATATTTTGATTTATAAAGATGTGTAGGCTTTGGTTCAGCGCCCCAGTCTACATCATCTACAAGTTCTATAAGGGCGCCACCTGTAGTCCTCTCCCAGTAATTGGTTATCTGTTTGTCTTCCAATTTCTTAACTCTACTGTCCGAATTAAGCAACAGTTTATTGATATAATCTGTATAGACATTTGCACGAGCCTGTGCATCAGCCAAGCCCCAAGTATCGTCACCTATCACATTATTGGATTCATCTGTTATTGTAGGTGCATTTGTCCAGTCTTGAACATAAACATCACCGGCAACTGTCATTTTTATACCTGAATCACCGAGTTCTTTAACAAAACCGCCTAAAACAACCAAGTTGCCGTTTACTGTAATATCGGCAGTATCCTGTTTGAAAAGTATATTTTGTTTTACAACGAGGTCGCCGTTAACAACTAATTTATAAGCACTTGATTGTTTAATATCCAAACAACCGCCGATATAAACGTTACCACCGCCGATACCGCCGAGATTAGCACGCAAGGTCGCAGTCCAGTCAAGCAACTCAGTAGTACCTGAGGCTTGTGTATAAAGAGAGTTCACACCTTTTTCAATCGGTGCACCATTCATATCATAATTAGGATTGGCAGCTGCGTTAACAGTGCCGTCGGGATTAAGCACACAATCATCAAAAGTGTAAATATTACCTCTTACATCCAATACCGCGTTATCTATTGTGCTTAAAGTGCCGACAACCAAATTAGCTCCGCCGACATCGGTTCCGCCGGCACCAGCTCTGCCCAATAAAAGTTTATTTTTAAAGACTGCACCGCCGCCGATAATAAGTGCGGGAACATCTATAACACTGGTAATATTATCGGTTATAGACCTAACTCTGAAGTCCGAACCGTCAACAATTAAATTACCTTTTATATACGCAAAATTTTGGGGATAAAGAACAAAAGTTGACTGATGTGTTTGACGTACAGAACTGTTGATAAACAAATCAGATTCTTCGTCACCTTGATATTCAAATCTGTTGTATCCTAAATTTACATAATCGGCTTGCACATCGCTCCAAGAGGAAATTCTTAAATTCCCTGTTGAATCAATAAAACTATCCGCATTAGTAGTCTTTGTTCCTCCGTAAAGGGAGATTTCTTGGTCATTAGTACCCGAACCATAAGTAAGCATAGCCGGAGTCGGATTAGGATTCTGTTCAGCAGTAACTTCTTGATATACATATTCTTCGTAATCATAAATCTGTTTTCCAACTCGAACAGAGGCACAAACCTTATAAATAGCTTGCCCTGAACCGGATATAAAGTTCTGCCCTATTCTGTCCATACCGCTGAATTCAAGAAGAACGATTGATTTATCGGAATGGTCACGAGGGTCGACAAGATGCCCCATACCCGCCGGCAAATTGCTGACAGCGATAGAAATATCATCGGATGACGCCGCATCAATTTTTGTAGTGATAGCAGTATAAAGCCCATCACTTTTATCGTTAGACGTGATAGCCTCGGAAACGGTTTTTGCAACGGTTTCAGCAGAAATCCTTGCCTGCCGCAGATTATAAGAATTATAGGCTCTGTCATTTGCGGCTCTTGCCAAAGCAAGTGTTACCATAACAAATACAAATAGCACCATCATTACAGATATGACGGTATACAGCACAGAACCTTTTGCTTTTCTTTTATTCATATTTTTCACTCCAAACAGCATAAAAAATACCGTATTTTTAAATATATGTTAAAACAGCAAAACAAAACCATTACAAACAGAAACGGTTTTGTTCTTTTAATATGTAACGTTTCTGCAAATATTCTTATTAAAGCTCTCTCGAATACTTATTTTCATTATCCACACCTCCACACTCCCAAGCACACAATTACACCTATATACTTACTTTATGATACTTTATCATATTATACGATAGTCTGTTTCCTTTGTCAACAAAAAAACTAAAAAAAAATTAATTTATTTTGTACAGAAAGTATAATAGTGACAACAATATTTGATTAATAATATTGAAAATGTAATAAAAGTATATTATAACACAAAAGTACTTGCAAAGCAAGTACTTTAATAAAAAGTGGTTTTCACACAAAATTTGTTGAGATTGTTTTAATGCTCTGTGCTGTTGAATATTCCCAATTCGTCATAACATCTTTTTCGCAGAAATATTTTAAAGAAGTGGGTGTTGTTACTATTTGTGAGCTTGCAACAATTATCAGTTTCACTTTCATTTTATCGGGGATAATGGATTTAATAAATACGGTCACTTCTTGATTTACCTTTACATTATCTGTCGGTTCTGCAAGTCCCACTAAATTAGGTGTCAGTTCAATAAACACACCGTAATCCTCTATCGACCTTACAATCCCCGTAACCGTTTCACCGACATTAAATCGCTCTGCATTTTCAAGCCACGTTCCCAGTAACTCTTTATGAGTAAGAAGAAATCTCTCGTCCTCTTTACCTTTATATATTACTTTTATATCCTGCCCCAAAGAAAAACGCTCTGACGGGTGAGAAATCCTTGAAACAGAAATAGAATCTATAGGTAAAAGTGACGGTACTCCGCAACCTATATCCACAAATACACCGAATTGTTCAAAATGTGTTGTTTTAGCCGAAATAACCGCACCTGACTTAAGCCTGTTTAAATATTTATTCAAACAGTCGGTTTGTGCAAGTTTGCGTGAGAGTATTGCAGTTACTTCACCGTTTTCCGTAACAATATCGGTAACACGGAAACATATCAGCTTATTAACACGAGTAAGCAACGCTATATCTCTTGTTGTTCCGTCATCAATACCGATAGCTCCCTCCTCTCGCTTAATAAAACCTCTGCAGCATTGCAAGTCAACAATAAGATTGTGTTCAACATCGCAAACAACGGTTTTTGCCTCTAATATCTTTTTGCTATGTATTGCTTCTCTGAGATTTTCAACACTTTTTAAATAATATTTATTCTCTTCTGTTGTAAATAAGTTCCCCTCAGGTTTAAAATTACCCATTTTGCACCTCAAAATTTATTATCACTAATTAATATTCAGGTTTGTACAAAAATAGACTTACCCTCTGCGAGAAATTACTATCCTTTTCCTCTGAAAATTTGTTGACAAAAGTCAAAAAATATGATAAAATGTCAATGCAGTAAAGTACTTTTAATATTCACTTTACACAAAAATCTCCGATGACTGCTAATATCGTTAAAAAAACAACGCTGAACATATATTGACAACCAACGAAAAACTCTGCGGTTTGTCATTATTATTAACTGAAATTTAACCCGCTTGACTGAATTTTTAACCTTATAGTCATTCCGTTTTACATTAGTAAAAACAGATTGTTTTTTATTCTCAAAAAAATCAGAAAAAAGGAGTTGCTGTTTTGAATACATTAAACGATACACCCACAAGCGAACGTGTCCATATTGCTGTTTTCGGTAAGAGAAATGCCGGAAAATCCAGTCTTATCAACGCAATAACAGGTCAATCTTTGTCTATTGTTTCCGAAATTGCCGGAACAACAACAGACCCTGTTTATAAATCAATGGAATTATTACCTATGGGTCCTGTTGTTTTAATTGATACTCCCGGTATTGATGACGATGGCGAATTAGGCTCAATGCGTATCGAAAAAACGAACGAAGTTTTACGCAAAACAGATATTGCTTTGCTTGTTGTTGACGCTGTTTCCGGTGTTTCTTATGAGGACGAAAATCTCCTGAAAATATTCAAAAAACAAGATATACCTTTTATAGTAATATTAAATAAGTGCGATTTATTACTTTATCAAGAAAAAATTGGCGAGAATTCCTTATACGTTTCCGCCGAAAAAGGTATTAATATATTTGAACTGAAAGAAAAAATTGCACATATCGATATAAAACGCGCTGACAAAACACCATTTCTTGAAGATTTAGTTGATGTAAACAATATCGTTGTTTTAGTTATGCCTCAAGGTGCCGCCGCTCCGAAAAGCCGCCTTATCTTCCCTGAACAACAAGCTGTCAGAGCAATTATAGACAAAGATGCTATTTGTGTTTGCATTAAAGACCCTTGGCAAATCCCGAGTTGTCTTAAATCTTTAAGACGTCAACCTAAATTAGTTGTAACAGACAGTCAGGTTTTTAAGGAAGTTGCCGAACTTCTTCCCGAGAATATTAAACTTACATCTTTTTCTATTCTTATGGCAAGGTATAAAGGTGTGTTAAAATATGCCGTCGACGGTATCAAAAGTATTGAAAATCTCGTTGAGGGTGATTCCGTTTTAATTTCGGAAGGTTGCACCCACCACAGACAATGTGACGACATCGGAACTGTAAAAATCCCCAATTGGTTAAGTGTATATACAGGTAAAGAATTCAATTTTGAGTTTACCTCGGGTCGTGAATTTCCCTCAGATTTATCCAAATATAAACTGATTGTCCATTGTGGCGGGTGTATGCTTAATGATGCGGAAGTAATATACAGATACCTCACCGCTGCAAGAAATAATGTACCCATAACAAATTACGGTACACTTGTCGCTTTCCTCCACGGTATTTTAGACAGATGTTTAGAACCTCTAAATCCTCCTCCCACAGAACCCCGTGAATATAAATTTAACTCAAAAAAACGTTTCATTTCAGGGAAATGGACGGATATCTAACACCATAAAATTCAGGTGATATTATGAAAAAACTATTTGCTTTACTCTTAGTATTGCTGATGTTACCTATATCCTACATAAATCAAGACAAAAACATTTCCGCAAGTACGGAATTGCCTGCAACTGTAGTTATAGGATATTGGGAAAACTGGGGTAAAACAGGAAAAACAAAGATTAAACTGCGAGATGTTGACAGAGGTTGGGACGTTGTTATCGTTTCTTTTATGCTGACAGACGAGAGTAATTGTCATTGCTATTTCTCCCCTGTTGATTACCTATACGGAGCAGATGTTGAAGCTGCCGAAGCTGAATTTAAATCTGATGTGAAATTTTTGCAGTCAAGAGGTCAAAAAGTACTGATTGCCTATGGCGGCGGTACAGGATATAATCTCGACTTGCGAACAACCGCAAACCGTGATGAATTCTATGTTTCTGCCCGTGATATAATTGAAAAATACGGCTTTGACGGTTGGGATATTGACATTGAATTGTCAATTATGGCTAATAAACCCTCTTGGGGCAGTTATGCAAGTACCTGTCTTGACAGAACAGACGAAACTTCAATGCTTAACCCCACTCGTCCCACAAATGTAAATTTAATATGGATTTGCCGTGCTTTAGAGGAATATTTCGGTTCTGATTTTATGCTTACTATGGCACCCGAACACCCCTATGTTCAAGGCGGACACTACTATTGGGGCGGTTCTGCGGGCATTTGGGGAGGATATTTACCTCTAATCCACAACGTTCGTGATATTTTGGACTTTATTCACGTTCAGCTCTATAATAATTCTTACGGTGACTACCCTGAGGGATACAATACCGTAAGTGTTGATAGCTATGTAAATTTAACCAAACTGCTCATAGAGGGCTTTACCACAGCGGAAACCCAATGGCAAGCGGAAGTACAGGAATATTTCCCGGGATTACGTCCCGACCAAGTCGCTTTTGGTTTTTTAAAGCAAGATTTGGGCGGTTCGGGGGCAATGTCCAACGCTGAATACGGCGAATGTCTTACACGTCTTTTGCAACTTTACCCTGATTTCAGAGGAGTTATGATTTGGTCTATTAACTGGACTGTTTATAATGACACGGATTTTCTCTCGAGAATGCGTAATATAATCGGAAATCCGCCCTTTGTTACCGTTACTGACGACGACGAACCCATTGAGGGAGATTTACCCATAGAAGACCCCTTAACTACCACGACAACACTTACAACAACTTCCACAACTACCACTACATCTACAACCCTTACTTCAACTTCAACTACCACCTCTACCACTTCAAGCACAACAACACTTTCTACTACCACTTCTTCTGAAAAAACTACCACCACAACATCTGCTACTACCTCCGATACAACCACTATATCCTCCACAACGGTAACTACTACCCCGAAACCCAAAACGAATACAACCACAAATACAACAACCACTACCATTATAACAGGAAATACCATAAAATCTGTGGGAGATACCGACCTTGACGGAGTTGCAGGAAAAATTTCGGATATTGTCAGACTTGCCAAGCACCTTTCAGGAAAATTAAACCTTTCCGGACAAGCATTGACAAATGCAAATTGCGACCTCCAAAACGGCTCAATTGTAGATGCCACAGATTTACAGGCTTTGATAAGATATCTATTAAATGAAATAAAAAATTTACCCTATACCGGTTAAAAATGAGAAAAGTCAAGCATACAGCTTGACTTTTCTTTACATATTATAATTTTATTAAGCCTTTTTGCAGTAACATATTTGTAGTATTCAAAACAGCAATTATACCATTTGTATAATTAGTTCCGCCTTGCAAATATACAATAAAAGGTTCTCTCAAGGGAGCGTCAGCACTCAATTCAATAGAAGAACCGTTGGTAAATGCACCGGCTGCCATTATTACATCGCAATCATATCCGGGCATTTCCCAAGGAATCGGTGTCAAATGACTGTCAACAGGTGAAAATTTTTGTATTCCAAGGCAAAAATTCTCTAATAGTTCTTTACTGCCAAGCTTGATTGCAACAACAATATCTCCGCCGATATCAGTAGTTTCAAAACCTATTTTTTTGTAAAATCTTGAGGTAAACGTCCCAATTTTCAAAGCATTGGCAACTACATTCGGCGAATTATATACTCCCAGTAATATTTCACGATTAACGTCAAGCGTACACCCGACATCACGATTTAATGTCAGTCTTTTAGCACATTTTTCAATTAAATCAGCTCTTCCGCAAATATATCCGCCTGTTCGTGCGATACCGCCGCCCGGATTTTTTATTAAAGACCCGATTATTAAATCCGCATTTATATCATCTTTTTCAACAAATTCGCCATAGCAATTATCCACCACAGTAACTATATTTCGGTTGATTTCTTTTACATTTTGTATAATACTATTTACTCCGGCAACAGATAAAGCATTTCTGAATTCATAGCCCTTAGAGCGTTGAATATATACAATATTGACTTTTTCAAATTTGCCCAATTCAAACTTCAAGTCAGAATTTAAAGGAACGTAATCGAAAAAAATGTTGTAATCTTGAAAGTCTTTCATTATATGTTGCAAAGTATCATATGGCTTACCTGTCACAGAAACTATGTGAGTTCCGGGCTTAGAAATACCAAAGAGTGCAGTAGAAATTGTATGTGTCCCACTGACAAAATTATGTCGAACAAGTGCATCTTCAGTACAGAAAATATCAGCAAAAACATTGTCAATCTTTGACCTTCCAATATCATTGTAACCATAACCCGTTGTTCCGAGCAAGTGTTGAGAAGTTATACAATTTGTAATAAAAGAATTGAGAACTTTAGCATTATTACAACTACAAATTTCGTCAATTCTGAGAAATTCTTTCTGAATTTCTTTGTCAACATCTTCAGCTAAAGATAAGATTTTTTCATCAATATCCCAATATTTTTTTAAAAATTCAAACATTTTTATCCTTATAAATCGCTTTTTATTATAAATTCTGCCAACAATTCGCCTGTGGAAATAATGTCATCAACATTTAAAACTTCAGTCGGTGTGTGCATATAACGCAAAGGAATGGAAATTGTTGACGACGGAAATCCCGCCATTGCATACTGGTCGGCATTCGTAGAGGTAAGTCCTGCCATAATTTCCAACTGAAATGGAATGTTGCTATTCGTTGAAAGGTCAGAAATCTTGTCAAATATTGACCTATTTAATGTCGGCGACAAGCCAATCATAGGTCCTTTTCCTAATTCACCACATTTTTCCTTAGGTTCATCAGTAGATTTGGCAAAACTTACATCAACAACAACAGCTGCACTTACATTTTTTATTTTTTTTGATGCAATTTTTGCACCTATCTCGCCAATTTCCTCCAAATCACTGAATATTATAAAAGGTTGGTTATTAGATTTTTCTGCATTTTTTAATTTTTCTAATGCATAAAAAATAGCAACTATCCCAGCTCTATCGTCAAAGGATTTTCCGGAACATATATTTCCATTTAAGATTTTGAATTTTGTTGCAAAAGTTACAACATCGCCCAATTTAACCTTTTTAAGTGCCTCATCTCTATTTTCAAAACCGCAATCAATAGACAAATCTTCTATTTTTTTTACTTTTTTCTTGTCTTCTTTTGATAAATGCGGTGGTATTGAAGTTATTACACCTTGTATAATTTCTTTTCCGTAAATCAAAACTTCTGTTGCAGGCAAAATTCCTGTATCAACATTTCCAACTCCGGCAAATTTCAACAATCCATTATCTTCTATATAATTTACTTCCTGATTATGCGCGCAGCGACCAAGCACATGGGCGGCGCGATGGGCGGCCTGGGCGGCATGATGAGCATCGGTAAGTCCAAGGCGAAGCAGTACGACATGGAGAAGAACACCGGTATCACCTTTGCCGATGTTGCCGGCGAGGATGAAGCCAAGGAAAGCCTGGTCGAACTGGTAGACTTCTTGCATAACCCGGAGAAGTACCACGAAATCGGCGCGGTGCAGCCCAAAGGAGCTCTTCTTGTCGGGCCCCCGGGCACTGGTAAAACGCTGCTTGCCAAGGCTGTCGCCGGTGAGGCGCAGGTTCCTTTCTTTTCGATCACTGGTTCTGACTTTGTGGAAATGTTTGTCGGCGTTGGAGCGTCTCGTGTGCGTGATCTCTTTGAGGAGGCGGCCAAGCGCCAGCCCTGCATTGTCTTCATCGACGAAATTGACGCCATTGGCAAGAGTCGCGACAGCCAAATGGGCAACGACGAGCGCGAACAGACATTGAACCAGCTTCTCTCGGAGATGGACGGTTTCGACTCAACTAAAGCCCTCTTGATCCTCGCCGCGACCAACCGACCTGAAGTGCTGGACAAGGCGTTGTTGCGCCCCGGCCGTGTCGACCGCCGCGTCATCGTGGAAAAACCCGACCGGCCCGGCCGCGAAG
>JAISIJ010000372.1 GCA_031262245.1 Oscillospiraceae bacterium
CCGAAGATTATTTACCGACAGACGTATTGTTGAAAGAGGTTTCTTACGCATTTTATTTCAGCCTCTCTGATTTTGTTTTGAATAAAAATACTGTATTAACCGCCGCCGCAATAATAACCACACTACTGAAAATAATAAGAGCAGGCAATGCAATAGCGTTACAATCCATATTCTTATTACCGCAGACACCGACTATTACTGTCGGTATCAGCAATGCAAAAATACCGCTTAAAAATGCCGCTATACTGAGAGCTATACGGCGTTCCCTCTTTTTCAGCAAAATCAGTAACAGTCCTAACACCGAAATTAAACTTCCCACACCGATTTCCCAACGTCCCGTATACCAACATTTCATATGTTTTTTTGTCATAGAATGTTGGGAATTATTCATAGAGTGTTCGGAATTATTCATTGCTTTATCGCCCATCATTGCAGTATTAGTTGTGTTGTCAGCCTTGTTAGTCATTGCGGAATTGGTTGAGCCCCGAATACCACATATCGGAAATATTGTTTGCGGTCCCCAAGCAATTGCCGTGCCGAGTAATAAAAATAAAATACTTATTATCAATCTGTTCTTCATAATATCCTCCTTTTAGAATTTCAGAACACATACTAATCATATATGCTTGATTAGTATTCTAACACAACTTGCTGTTATTGTCTAATTCAAATTTTCTATTACTTGATATAAGAAAAAACTATAACATCAATTAATATCACTTTATTTTTGCAGAGTATGATTGAATTACATAGACATTTTGAAAAAAATAAGAACCACTCGTTCTGCCTTATTAAGCAGAGAATGGTTCTTATTTTTTTGAGTAAGTTGCCTTAGTACAGGTAATTTATATCATATTACGAAGTGGTTATGTTTTATATTGTGTATTCAGGAGGAATTTCTGTTCTTACAAGATGAAGTTTTTCAAGCAAATACTTCCTAACTGCAATAAAATCATCGTTGTTGCGTTTACGCGGACGGGGTAAGTTTATATCCACGACTTCGGAAATTCTTCCGGGACTCGGTGTCATAACAACAACCCTATCCGATAAATACACCGCTTCTTCCGTGTCGTGCGTTATTAAAAATATTGTAGTCCCGAATTCTGACCAAAGTTCAAGAATTAAATCCTGTAAATCATTACGGGTGAATGTATCCAATGCTCCCAGTGGTTCGTCCATAAGAATTATTTCACTTTTAACCGCAAGCGAACGTGCAATACTAACTCTTTGCTGCATACCACCCGAAAGCTCGGACGGATATTTTTTTCCGCTATCTTTTAATGATACTTTTTCAAGAAAATTATCGGCAATTTCATAACGTTTTTTTCGAGAAATACTTTTATCATACTGTTTAATCGCAAATGCAATATTCTGTCGTGCTGTCATCCACGGAAACAATGTATAGTTTTGAAACACTACGCTTCGGTCTTTACCGGTAGAGGTAACTTCTTTTCCGTCAATTAGAATATTGCCGGTATTTATCTGAGAGGCACTTTCAAAAGTGTTACTTGGTATAATCAGACCGCCTATAAGTGAAAGCAGCGTACTTTTGCCACAACCCGAAGAACCTATAACACTGACAAACTCACCTTTTTCGATGGTTAAATTGATATTATCAAGTGCTATTGTCTCTGATTTCGGATAACAAAATTTCAGATTTTTAATTTCTATATTTTTCATTTAATATCTAATTAACCTCGTTTTCAATTTTTTTACGATTAAGTTTAAAAATATAATGAGTACGGCATCAACAATAATTCCTGCAAAAATCCTGTCATAGTTACCAAATTGAGAATGAAATCTTGTGTAAAATCCAATTCCATTACGTCCGTTTAGTGTTTCAGCAAAAATAAGACACATAAATGCTCCCGGTAGCGTGAGTGAAATGCCGCTGAAAATCTGTGGCAACGCATATGGCAGCCAAAAGCAAAAAAACTTATCTACCTTTCCGATATTAAGGCTTTCAGCTGATAGAAGTATATGCTTATCAATCGCTGCAACCGTATACACCATTCTTAAAAACATTCCCCAGAACACGCCGATAAACACTATAAACAACGATGCTTTCTCAAAGCTTTTAAGAAATATAACTGCATATGGCACATAAATAATCGGCGGAATGGGAGATAATATCTTTGCTATTGGCAGAAATACTTCTTTCAATGTTTTTTTTGCACCTGCAAATATGCCAATAGGTATTGCCGAAGTAAGTGCAAAGAAATATGCTTTACCGAGAAGTTTCAAGCTTACTGTTATATTATCAATAATGGTACGGTAATCTTTCTCAAATATTTCAATAATGCGTTCGGGCGGTGGAAATAAATTTTCGGGAGAGCTACGCAGTTTAAGTGAAAATAATTCCCACAGTAAAAGTAAAACGAAAACTATGGCGAACGAATCAAGTAATGCTTTTGATTTAGACATCAGAGAATAAAATATACAAATCACTTCAATTCCCACAATAAAAATTAAAATGGAAATATGATTATATACACCATAACCATCCTTAATCAGTAATATAACAAGGAATGTCACCGCAAAAATCAGATGTGGCAAAAGTGCTCCGATTTTATCTATCTGTTTCAAATTTTCCTCCTTTGAAGCGTAAAATAAATTACACCCCATACCATAGAATCTGTCTCATCGGCTCAGTTGCTGTATCAATCAGCAAATTCCGCTTTGATTTCTTTGTATACCTCGTTATCGGGTTCTTCTTTTAACAATTCATCAAGTGCATCGAAATATGCCTTAGTAGACACAAAATCTTCAATTTTGACCTTTGTATTTTTATCAATATATCCGCTCGCTTTCATCCCATCATAGTATTCTTTAATTTTATTTAATTCCGGGTTCGGTTTAAGGACTAAGTCGCCGTATTCATAAACAAGATATTCAATCTGACTGCGTTCGGTAACAAAGAATTTGACCGCTTGGTCAAGAACGTCCTCTTTATTTGCGGTGTCAGAATAATATGCGTATGCTTTGATAAGGGCTTTTTCTATGTTTTTGTACTTCTCAGGATTCTTTTCATAATCACTTTTTTGAACAACCTGTCGGCAGCAGATAAAATCATCGCCGATAAGTTCCTTTATAAAACGAACATTAACAAGTCCTGCATTTTCCGCCGGAAGATAAAAAGCACCATTTACAATGCCCGCATCAACTTGACCGTTCTTTACAGCCTCAATAACCGTCGCAGGAGAATCCAGTTCAAGAAATTCAATTGTTGAAAGGTCAATTCCCTGACTTGCCCAGAAACCGCGTAAGGCAATGTCGCCTGAATTTGTGCGATTACTTGCGATTTTCTTGCCTTTTAGGAATTCTCCGTCAATGGTACCTTTCCACGCGTCTTCATTTGATGGTTTGACGATAAATGTTTCAAAATCGCTCATAAGTCCGCCGATTATTTCCAACGTTTCATTGCCTTGTGCAATGTAATTGAGGGGAGCCGCTGCACTCCATCCTGCTAAATCTGCCGTACCCGACTCAATAGCGGCTATCGCAGATGGTGCATCGGCAATAGGAGAAATAACAAAGTCCAACCCAAATTCTTCATCAAAATTTTTGTATGCCGCAATTACCGGTATAATCCCTGCCGCACCTGTATTGCCGATAGATATGGTTACTTTTTTGAGTTGACTTGATGTGGAATCTGCCTCTTTTTTGTCGCATCCGCTCAACAGCGTTGCAAAGATACCGAGAACAATTATCACGCTTATAATCTTTCTTAATTTCATCTTAGTTTGTTCCTTTATAAAAGTTTTATTTTGTCACGGATAATTTCCGCTGATTTTTTGAGACTGATTAGTTCATCATCAGTAATCGGAAGTTCAAGAATGGCTTCAATTCCATTTTTATCAATGACACACGGTGTTGATAAGCAAATGTCTTGCTCGTTATATTCTCCGTTAAGTAAAACTGACAGAGGACAAATGATTTTTTCATCGTTAACAATTGCCGATACAATTTTTGTAAGTGTAGTCGCAATTCCATATTCTGTTGCATTTTTCGGCGGATAAATTATACCTGCTCTATTACGGACATTGTCGGCAATTTCAGCTTTTTTAGCAGAATCAAAACTACAATATTGCGGAGAATAAAATTTTTTAAAATCTTCAATGGTAAAATTTCCAAATCTCACAGTAGACCACGATACAAATTGACTATCACCGTGTTCGCCGAGAACATACGCTGTTATGGATTTTGGTGAAATGCTTGTATATTCAGACAACTCGCCGACAAGCCGTGTACTATCAAGAGCTGTTCCTGTTCCAAAGCATTTATATTTATCCCAATTTAGTTTATTCAGAGCATAATATGTCATTATGTCACAAGGATTTGTAATTGAGATAATTATGCCGCCAAATCCAGAGGATTGAATTTTAAGAATGACATCATCAAGCATTGCTTTGCTTGTTTCAAGCTCGTTGAGGCGATTTCCTATAATTTTTCCAACACTTAATACAAGTATATCCGCATCGGTAATATCATCGTAATTACCTGTTTTTACTTTACTTTTCAGACCAAAGTTCACCAAGCTATCATTAATGTCATATTTTTCACTTAGAATCTTTTCGGGTTTTAAGTCAATTAAAAAAATTTCATCAATCGTATTTGTTATTGCCAATGTATATGCACAATGGGCACCTACGTGTCCCACTCCGATTATTCCGATTTTCGACATTCTTACATCACCTCCCATTTGATTATTTTCTTTCGTATGAAATCCAATCCCATATTGCAGACGGCTACAAGTAAAGCAATAACAACGAAACCTGCTATCACACGCTGATAGTTCATCATATCAGAATAGTATTTCACATACCAGCCTGCACCGACTGTCATTCCCAGCATTTCCGCTCCGATAAGCAGTATAAAAGCATTTGCAATTTGAGATGAAACTGTGTTAAAAAGTGATGGTAGTGAGTAAGGCAGCAATACTCTGAAAATGTATGTGCAAAATGAAACATTAAGCATTTTTGCGTTGTCACTCAATACTTTCGGAAAGGTGTTTACGGTATTTATTGTATTAAGCATTATCGGAAAGAACAGTCCGACTGTTATAATAAAAAATGCAGATTTTTGGAAATCACCGAAAACAGCAACAGTGTAAGGTGCGTAAACAAGTGCCGGAACTGATGCAATCGCCTCGGAAACCGGCATTAAAGAGGTTTGAAGCCTTTTAATTTTCCCGCATAAAAGCCCTATAACAATACCTAATACAAGTGCAGTTAAAAATGCACCTCCGAGTCGAGCGGAAGATGAAACCATTCCGTTTAAAATCAACGTTCTGTCCTCATATATCACGTTTGCAATGTAAGATGGAGGCGGTAATAATCCGGATTTCTGTTCGGCAAAATTGTTTGCGTATAGATGCCATATTGTAAGGAATCCAAAAAGTATAGCAAACACTCCTGAATTGCCTGATTTGTTATGCCTTAATATGCAAAGTATTTCGAGTATGGACATACCGATAACAAACGGAACAAAACCCTTGTGCACAAAATATCCCTCTGTGAACTGAATGGTAATTAAAATTACAAACAGAATATGCGGCAATATTTTATATGCAATGTTAATGGACTTTTTCATTTTCGTTAACAAACCTCCTTAGATTGCCGAGAACCTCGTAGAGAGTCTTATCTTCTTTCGCAAAATGAAATCGGATAACCGTTTTACCATTAACATTATGGCTGAAACCCGACAGCGGTACACCTGCGATTTGGTATTTTTCTGTAAGCATTTTCGCAAAATTCACATCGTCTAATTTCGTAAATTCGCTAAAATCTACGAGCGTATAATAGGTTCCGTTCGGCGTGCTATGAGAAATGCCCAGTTCATCAAGACCTCCAAGAAGTATTCCTTTTTTGCGTCCGTAAAGCTGTATTAATTCGTGATAATATTCATCTCCGAAACGCAGAGCAGTAACAGCGGCAATTTGTAAAGGCGTGGGAGAGCAAACCGTCAATAAATCGTGAAATTTTCTGATATTATCAACTATCTCTTTCTGTGCGGTAATAAAGCCCAATCGCCAACCTGTTATTGAAAAAGTTTTTGACAATGATGATATAGAAATTGTACGTTTATACATCCCCGGTAAGCTTGCAAAATAAATATGCTCATTCGGGTAAAATACCATATGTTCGTAAACCTCGTCCGTAATGATAATAACATCATATTTTTCAGCTAATTCAGCAATATTCAACAGTTCGTCGCGTGTAAAAACTTTGCCCGTCGGATTAGACGGATTGCAAAGTACAAATGCTTTAATCCCTTGCTTGAATACGTCTTCAAGAGCTTTTTGGTCAATATCAAATTTTTCTCCCGTTAACGGTGTAAATATGATTTCGCTTTCAGTGAGTAAAGCATTTGAAAGATAACTGCCGTAAAATGGGTCAAATGTCCCGATTTTATCACCTTTATCAAACAATGCAAGATATGTTACAGCCATCGCTTCCGTTGACCCGCAAGTTAAAAGTATTTCATCGGCTCCTATTTCAAATCCAAATTCCTTTGTGCGTTTTTCAGCTATTGTTTGCCTTGTTTCAAAAACACCGTAATTTTCGGAATACTGATGGCTGACACTGTCTGTGACCTTTAAAAGTGCGTTCAGCAATTCTTTCGGCGGTGCAAATTCAGGGAACCCCTGTGCAAGATTTATAGCTCCTGTTTTGTTCGCAAGTATCGTCATTTCACGAATAAGTGACGAATTGAAACGAGATGTTTTTTTGCTGAAATCTATCATATATTTTCACCATACCTATCAATTGTGTAAATAGCGTTTTCGATTGTTTTTGCTGTTATCGGCACTTCAAGTCCCACCCAATCGAGTGACTGTACTCTCGGGTCGGGTGCTATGTCAAAGGTTCTTTGAGATAATTCCTTGACCTTTTCTGCAATATCAGTTGTGATGTTTAAGTCTTTAAGGCAGACAGGAAGACCTAATTTTTTAAAGTTACTTATATATTTTTTTATAAACCCTTCATCTTTGCCTTCACAAACGAATTGGACTAACAGCCCAAAACCGACGATTTCTCCGTGAATTCTATCAGGTCTATCTTTTATATCTTTCTTGATATGCGTAAACTGATTATAAAATCTGTGTGCAATACCTCCATAGGGAACTTTACCGCTTATGCTTCCGATTAAACCTGCAAGAAATATTACTGCGTTAATTGCATTCTCCTTAACATTCACCCCGCTGCCATTGTTTTCAAAATAATCCTTTTCAAGTATATCAAGTGCAAAATCTGATAATTTTATTTGCAATCTTTCAGCAAAGCTGTTTTCACTTTCATCATAATAGGTAGCGACTTCATATCTTTTTACAACTGTGTCCGCAATTCCCGAATTAAGATAGGCAATGGGAGCAGAAAGCAAAATATTTTTATCGGCAATGACAGCGATAGGTGTTTTCGTTGTAAAAATATAGTCCACCACACCACCGTTTTCATTATAAACAACCGACAACAACGACCAAGCTGCACAAGTTGACGGCACAGTCGGTATGGTAACAACCGGTACGGAGGCGAAATGAGCGGAGAGCTTACCATTATCAAGAGCTCTTCCGCCACCAATTGCAATAACTGCATTATACCCTTCTCTTTTGATTATTTCGGCATATTTTTCAGCTTTATCTTTTGTGGGAAAACCCGAAAACGTTTCAACAGCATACCGGATATTGTTTTGAGATAATGATTTTTCCAGATTATTTCTAACGCCGGAATATGCTGTTTTCCCTGCAACAATCAACACTTTTTTATAGTTTGAAAGTATTTTGCCTACTAAAAAAATAGAGTCGCCTTCGTTTTCGTATTTTTCCGGAATGTATATCAGACCCATAACTTTGCCTCACTTTATTCGTGCGAAAAGGTATTCTCAGCACT
The DNA here is from genome assembly GCA_031262245.1 of Oscillospiraceae bacterium. Lineage (GTDB taxonomy): Bacteria > Bacillota > Clostridia > Oscillospirales > Ruminococcaceae > BNZF01. The sequence goes on from JAISIJ010000372.1 coordinate 7,887, forward strand.
TATTTCTTTTTTAACTTTATCACTTATTCTTCCGAGTTTTACAACACATACTAATCATATATGCTTGATTAGTATTCTAACACAACTTGATGTTGTTGTCTAATTCAAATTTTATATTACTTGATATAAGAAAAAACTATAACATCAATTAATATCACTTTATTTTTGCAGAGTATGATTGAATTACATAGACATTTTGAAAAAAATAAGAACCACTCGCTCTGCTTTATTAAGCAGAGCGAGTGGTTCTTATTTTTTTGTGTCAGTTGCCTTAGTACCGGTAATTTATATAATATTGTTAAGCGTTACTTTATTTTAATTAAGTTTAGCGGGAATGACCTGACCTTTGTAATGCTCCAAAATGTAGTTGCGAGTGTCTTCGGATTGGAGGATTTTTACCAACTTATCTACGGCGGCACGTTTGTCAGCAGATAAATCCTTATGCACAACGATAATATTGGCATATGGAGAATCCTCGCCCTCTTTAAACAGAACAGTAGAGGTGATGCCTGATTCTATCGCTTTGTTAACATTGGTAATGAACACATCAAAATCGTCTTTTGTTGGGATAATAGAGGCACTATCTAATTCGACCAGTTCAACAGGTTTCAAATATTCCTTAACATTGGATACTGATGCCCTCAGGTTCGTTGCAGCCTCATCGTCCAACTTAATGAGTCCGGCAATTTCCAGAATACGAAGTGCACGGTATTCGTTTGTAGAGTCGTTGGGAATGGCAATTTTGGCTTTGTCAGGTAATTCATCTACTGTTTTGTACTTGTCGGAATAGGCACTAATCGGTTCTACGTGAATATCGCCTGCGTTGACCAAGTGACCGCCGTTGACTTCGTTCCATTCAATGAGATACGGGTCGTGCTGAAAGAAATTAAAATCAATCTCTTTCGCTTCGGTGCGACCGTTGGTGGTAGCGTCCGCCGCTGTGGAAACGAGATTGACAATAACTCCCTCGGCGGCAAGTTTATCTTTAACATAATTTATCAGTTCACTATGCGGAACCAAGTCGACAATACCTTTGATTTCTACACTTTGGGAGGTATTGTGGTTGTCTGCGTTAGTCGGGGATGTGTCCTCTTTTTTTGACGCACAAGCTGTAAGAGAGGTGACTGTCAGAATGGTGATTAAAATCAGAGAAAATATTTTTTTCATAATGGGTAAACTCCTTTAATA
>JAISIJ010000374.1 GCA_031262245.1 Oscillospiraceae bacterium
TTTCATAACCTTTGACAATGTTGTCAAAAAGCCCCTCTTTATAACCTCCGTCATAAATAATCGCATTAAAATCCGCCGCTTTATTGTAACGAAATAGCTCGTCAAGTCGCTTTTCATACTCCATTTTAGTGCTTATATTTGGGTTGTAAAAAAATAATTCGCAGTTATATTTTGGATATAAATATTCCATAACATAGGAACTACAGGGCGCACAACAACAATGAAGTAACATTTTTTGCATAAATTCACCTAAATTTTATAATCAGCAAATTCTTGGAAGACCTTCTGAATACATAGGTTTTAATATTCGTTCGCTTCCAATATTTGTTTTAAAGATAACTTCATTACCCAAAACAACTTCGCCGATTATAACAGCATCTTCACAATATTTACATTTTTTAACTATATCAAGTGCCTTATCTGCATAATTTTCGGGAACAGAAATCAGCATTTTGCCTTCATTTCCCATATAAATAGGTTCTAAACCCAAAACATTACAAAATCCTTTTACAGTTTCATTAACAGGAATTGTATTTTCGTAGATATTGACACCGCACTTTGATTGCTCACAAAGTTCGTGAAGAACAGTCGCCAAGCCGCCTCGTGTCACATCTCGCATTGTGTGTACAGGAATATTTTTCAATGCGGTAACCAACGAAACAAGAGGTGCAACATCGCTTTTTATGTCATTTTCAATTTCCATTCGCTTCGACATAATAGCGACTTGATGGTCACCTAAATTTCCTGTTAAAATTAACCTATCTCCGGCTTTTGAATTTGATATACTTATATTTTCCAAAAACACTTCGCCAATACCACTTGTATTTACAAATATACCCTTAGTTTCAACAACTTTTGTATCTCCGGCAACGATTAAAACACCTGTCTCTTTTGCTGTTTCTGACATTGATTTTACGATTTTTTCAAGTAATTCTATGGGAAATCCCTCTCCGATTATAAAGCTTGCAGTTAGAAATTTGGGAATTGCACCCATTGCACAGAGGTCATTGACAGTTCCGCAAATTGCCAATTTTCCGATGTCGCCGCCATTAAAAATGATAGGTTCAACCACAAAACTGTCCGTGGTGTAAGCAATTTTTCCTGTTAAATTTAGGATAGCTCCGTCTTCACATTTTTCCAAAATATTGTTTTTGAAATATTTAAAAAATACATTTTTTATCAAATCAGCAGTGATTTGACCACCGGCACCGTGGGACATTGTAATATTCATAAAAGCTCCAATAATTTTACACAATATCTAATACCATATTCTACAAGCACCTTCATCTGACACCATACAAGGTCCGATTGCATCTAACGGCGTGCAAATTTTTCTGAAAAGCGGGCAATCGGGAGGGTTAATTCTACCCAAAATAATGTCAGTACAATGGCAATATTTAATATTTTTTTCAGTTTCTTGAATATTTTCAGCTTTATTACAGATATATGCTGATTTTTCAATATCACCTATACCTCTCCAGTAATCGTCAGATAAAGCAAAATATTTACGAATTAATTTTAAAGCTTTCTCGTTTCCATTTTTTTTAACTACGTTTTTATATAAATTTTTAACTTTATATTCCTTTTGTTCGAACATTTTTATACAAGTATATACAGATAAAAGAATATGTTCAGGTGTAAATCCTGTTATAACAATGTTTTTTTTGTATGATTCAGACAAAATTTCAAAAGGCTCACTGCCAATAATTGCACAAACGTGACCGGGGGCTAAAAAACAATCTAAATCTTTTTCATTTGTGCATATATATTCCAATGCGGGTATAATTGCTTTCAAAGAAGTCAATAAAGTTAAATTTTTAGGACAATTTTCTAACATTAAAGAGTAAATTGGCAGAGTAGTTTCAAAACCAACAGCAGCGAAATAGTATTTATTCTGAGGATTTTTGGAAGCAATTTCAATTGCAGACATAGGATTATACAGTATTTGTTTGTTTTTTACATTTGAAAGACTTTTTTCATTACCTTTAACCTTGACCATATCTCCGAAAGTGAGAATAGTTCCTACGTTTGAAAGTTCAATTAAATGGTCGATATAACTCATTTTTGTTACGCAAACAGGACACCCGGGACCTGAAACTAACTTTATATTTTCCGAAAGCAAACTACGTATTCCGCTTTTATGAATAACAGAAGTGTGGGTTCCGCAAATTTCCATAATTTTTATTTTATTAGGGTAATTTTTAAGAAATTTCAATATTTCTTCCAAATAATTCACCGATTTCTTCTAAAATTTCTTCTATTTCTTCAGCTTCATCTTTTTCAATAATTTGGATAACACAACCGGCGTGAACTAATACTTTGTCGCCGATTTTTGCATCAACAAGTCCGATTGCCGCATTAATTTTATTTCCCATAATTTCTACAACAGCATTTTCACCGTTAATATTCAAAATTTTTCCGCTGATTGCAACACACATTTATAAATTCCTCACAATATATGCCTGTCCAAGACAAATTCCACCATCATTTACAGGAACTTTTTGGTTAATATATATATTAAAATTATACAAATTTTCTTTTATTTTCTCAATTAAAATTTTATTTTGGAAACAACCGCCTGTCAAAACTATGTTATTTATTCCGGTTTTAAGAAAAGTTTCGTTACATTGTTTTGCAGTAATTTCCGATATTTTGTCAAAAAAATCAATTACATCGTTGTTATATTGTGCTGATTGTTCGATTTTATTTGCAATTTCTCCTTCAAAAGAATTATATCTAAAACCATAATTTTCAAATCCAAATTTATCAAAAAGTCTGCCGACACTTGAAGAATAGTAAGTGTTGATGTCGCAGTTAAGAGCTTTTCGGACAATTTCAGGTGCAAAATTTGGGTGATGAGCGAAAGATACAAGTTGGGCATCTTGCTCGCAGCCTTTCAAGTATTTAACATAAGGAAAGTGCCAATGACGGATAAATTCGTTGTTTTTAATTGAGAAAATTTCTCCTCCCCAAATATTACCATCATCGCCGTAACCCGTTCCGTCATAACTTACACCAATACAATTTTCCAAGTTAAATTCAGCCATAGCAGAGGCGATATGTGCTTTATGATGTTGAACTTTTTCCAATGGCAAACCAAATTCTTTTGAAAAATTTTCTGCATATTGTGTTGAAATATAAGCAGGATGTAAATCACATACAATTATTTCAGGAAAAAAGTCGAAAAGAGAAAAATATTCCTGTAAAGTTTTTTTATATAAATCAAAAGTTTTCCTCTCCTCAAGGTCACCGATATATGGTGAAAGGAAAGCATTTTCGCCGTCACAAATTGCAAAACAAGCTTTCAAATCACCGCCCATAGCGAGGATTTTTTTGTTAGTTTTTAAGGACACCGGTAATGGTGCAAATCCTTTCGCACGGCGAATAATCTGAGGTTTTTCGGCAATTATTCGTACAACGCTGTCCTCAATAGGTCGGGCAATTTTTCGGTTAAACCAAAGCACGGGTACACCGAATTTTTTGATTTCAACGTCATCAAAAATAATAGGTTGACCGGACAAATTAGCAGATGTC
>JAISIJ010000378.1 GCA_031262245.1 Oscillospiraceae bacterium
ATTATGAATATACTTTTGTTAAAAATGGCAATGAGTATTTATTGATGGCAAATGACCTTGCAGATACTGTTATGTCTGCTTGCGGAATAACGGAATATGAAAAAATCGGGCTTTACAAAGGTAGCGATTTAGAGAGAATAATCACGAAACACCCTATATATGACAGAAACTCGCCTATTATTGTGGGCGACCACGTTACGCTTGAAAGCGGTACAGGCTGTGTTCATACTGCTCCCGGTTACGGTGTTGAAGACTTTGAGGTTTGCAGAAAATATGATAATATTGGGATAATTGTTTGCGTTGACGAAAAGGGTTTGCAAACAAAAGAAGCAAATGCCGACAACCTTATTTTAGAGGGGCTTGACACAGACAAGACCAACAAAGCTGTTTTTGAATATCTTGAATCACACAACGCTCTTTTATCAAGTCAGAAAATCGAGCATAAATATCCCCATTGCTGGCGTTGTCATAAACCTATTATTTATCGTGCTACAGAGCAATGGTTTTGTTCTGTTAAAGATTTTAAAGACGAAACACTTAAAGAGATTGAAAAAGTAGAGTGGATTCCCAGCTGGGGCAAAAATCGTATAATGGGTATGGTTGAAAGTCGTTCTGATTGGTGTATTTCACGTCAGAGAGTTTGGGGTGTGCCTGTTCCCGTATTCTATTGTAAAGAATGTGGTAAGCAACTTATCACAAAAGAAAGTATTCAAGCTATTTCAGATATGTTCAGAAAATACGGTGCTGACAGTTGGTGGGAAAAAGACAGTTCCGAATTTATAAAAGATACTTGCGAATGTGGTTGCTCCGAATGGACTAAAGATAAAAATATTATGGATGTTTGGTTTGACAGCGGTGTTTCTCATACATCTGTTCTTGACGAATATGACGAATTGAGTTTCCCTGCCGACCTCTATCTTGAGGGAGCAGACCAATATCGCGGTTGGTTCCAATCCTCACTTTTAACTTCCGTGGTTTACAATAAATGTGCACCATATAAAGCTGTATTAACCCACGGTTGGACAGTCGACGGTAAAGGTGAGGCTATGCACAAATCAAAAGGTAATGCAGTAGCTCCCGAAGATGTCGTTGATGTTCATGGTGCTGATATTTTGCGTATTTGGGTTGCCTCAACGGATTATCATAATGATATGCGTATTTCCCCAGAAATTATTCAGCAAAAATCCGATGCTTACAAAAAAATCCGCAATACCGCACGTTTTATTTTAGGTAACTTAGGTGATTTTGATAAAAATTATACTCCTAAATTAGAAGAAATAGATAAGTATATACTCTCAAAATTAAATACTTTAACAGATAAAGTAAAAGAGTCTTATGAGAGCTTTGAGTTTTGGGTTGGTTTTAGTGCTGTTTACAGTTTTTGTGTTTTGGATTTATCTAACTTCTATCTTGATATTATAAAAGACAGATTATATTGTGAAAACGGCGAAACTCGCAAAGCCGTACAATATACTATATACACACTCCTTTCTGCCGTTACACGTCTTATTGCTCCTATTATTTCATTCACCGCCGAAGAGATATGGGGATATTTAAGTCCCGATTCAATAAGTGTTTTCGGTGAAGATTTCCCCTCACAAATTGATGTTAATGTTGATACGGCGAAATGGGATTATATCCAGACTTTGCGTGTTGATGTTCAAAAAAAATTAGAAGAACAAAGAAGTGCTAAAGTTATAGGTGCAAGTTTAGAGGCAGAAGTTACTGTTAACTGTGATAATCCCGACATTACTCCTGAAATTTTACAACAAGTATTTATTGTTTCAAAAGTAATTATCTCCTCTGTGCCGACAGAGATACTTGTTAAAAAAGTTGAGGGAGATAAATGCGAGAGATGTTGGACATACAGTGATACTGTGGGGAAAAATGAAGAACATTCAACCCTTTGTACTCGTTGTGTTGACGTGGTGAAGAAACTTGAAAACTAAGATTTTTTCGGGTATCTCCATTGTTGTACTTGTAGTATTAGACCAAATATTAAAGATATATATACAAAATTCTTTCAGAACAGGCACTCATAAATTTATTCATTTCGGCAATACCGAGATACTCAATATTACCTATTGTGAAAATACAGGTGCGGCATTCAGTATTTTTGAGGGCAAACAAGCGTTTTTGATTATAATGACGAGTTTACTGATGGTTGTTTGTATATGGTTTTTATTCAAAAATAAGGAGATTTTAATTACTATTTGTTTAACTTTGATTATCGCAGGGGGATTTGGAAATCTTATTGACCGCATTTTCAGAGGATATGTTATTGATTTCTTTGAAATACGATTATTTCACTTCGGCATATTCAATTTTGCTGATTGTTTAGTGGTAATAGGTGCTGCCGTGTTTGCATTTTATGTATTTATTTATGAGAGTAAAGCCAAAGCACTTAAAAATGAAACTGACGGTGAGTTATGATATTAGAGGTAATAGGTATAGCTGATATAAGACTGGATAAATATATTTCAGATAATACAGATATATCACGCTCGCTGACTGTTCAATTGATTGAAAAAGGCAATGTTACGGTAAATGCCGTTGTTAAGCCGAAAAAATATATTGTTAAAGAAAATGATATTATTGATATTGAGTTACCGCCCCCGACTTTACTTGAAGTGAACCCCGAAAATATTCCAATTGATATTGTATATGAAGATATTGATTTATTAGTTGTAAATAAGCAAAAGGGTATGGTTGTTCACCCGTCAAATGGTCACTATGACGGAGGAACACTTGTCAATGCTTTATTATATCATTGTGAATTATCTTCCATAAATGGGGTAATACGTCCGGGGATTGTCCACAGAATCGATAAAGATACAAGCGGATTACTTTTAGTTGCAAAAAACGACAGTTCACATATATTCTTATCAGAGCAAATTTCAAAGCACGCTGTTACTCGTCAATATCGAGCGATTGTTTTGGGAATAGTAAAAGAAAACGGTACAGTTAATGCACCTATCGGACGTCACCCAAAAGACAGAAAAAAAATGGCAGCGGTTTATAACGGTAAGCCTGCAGTTACACATTATGAGGTTGTTAAGCATTATCGTAATACAACAGAATTGAAATGTTTTCTTGAAACAGGAAGAACTCACCAAATCCGTGTGCATATGTCTTATATCGGGCATAGTGTTTTGAATGATACTGTTTATTCCGCTCCTTTTCAAAAGGCAGATTTTCAAGGACAATGTCTTCACGCCGAACGCATAAGTTTTACTCACCCTAATGGTGAATATATGGAATTTCAAACAGATTTACCTGAATATTTCAAGAAATTGCAAGAGGTGTTGTAGAAAAATGAACAAAAAAGATGTTGTTCTCGAAGTGAAAAATCTTACAAAAAAGTATATAGATTTTACTTTAAGCAATGTTTCATTTGAACTCAAAAGAGGAACTGTAACAGGGTTTGTAGGACAAAATGGTTCGGGGAAAACAACAACTATAAAATCTATTATGGGTTTTATGAATTTTGAAGGCGAAATTCTTTATAACGGTAAAGCGTTCAATCAAAAAGAGAACATAGGATATATAGGTGAAACAGGTGATATATATCCGAAAATAAAAATAAAAAAATTGACCAAGTTTTACAGTAAAGCCTATAAAGATTGGGATAATGAAAAATTTAAACATTTGTTTTATGATGTTTTTAAGTTGAATGATAATTTGTTATTGCAAGAACTTTCAAGCGGAATGAGAACAAAGTATTTTCTTTCGCTCGCATTAAGTAAAAATTCCGAATTGATTATTTTGGACGAACCTACTACCGGACTTGACCCTGTAGTGCGAGCGGATTTGCTTAAAATACTTCATAATCTTGCTGAAAAAGAGAATAAAACCATATTCTTTTCTTCTCACATTATGGAAGATATTGACGAGATTGCAGATAATATAATTTTTATACAAGACGGCAGGATTATTTTGTCGGGAAGAAAAGCAGATATAAAAACAAAATACCCGAAATTACAGGACGTTTTACTTGAAAAGAGTAACGAGGTGAGTTTTTGTTATGATTAATTTATTGTTTAAAGATTATTTATTTAATAAGAAAAATATAATTTTTTTCGCAATTTTCTATCTTATATGTACAGCGTTGTTTATTGTAGATAAGTTTACAAGTAATATAGCCACAAAAGATATTATCGGTTTTATGACGATACTTCCTTGGTTTTCCTCATATTTACTAATGCGTATATCCGGTATGGAGGATAATGATAATACAAGATATTTCCTTAAAAGCTTGCCTTATAGTGATAATATGAGGGTTATTTCAAGATATTTCTTTATGTTTATAAACCTTTTCGCAGTAACATTATATTGTATATTTATATATGTGATGTTTTTTCCTATTCAAGTTTATATTTTACAAATATCTTCGTTTGCTTTTTGTGCCATTTTGATTTATTGCTCTTTGTATATTGCACTTCATTTCAGATACAGCTTTTTTGCAGCACAAAATTGCCCTTACTTTATTTTTGCGATATTGGTGTTTTTATCTTTTATTTCTAATTTCGCCAAATCGTCAAGAGATGTGATTTTCAGTAATATTTTGGATTATATAAAACTTGTAGCTAACTCACCTGTTTTATATATAGCAACCGCTTTGATAACAGTCGTTTTGGCTATTGTTGCTTGTTATGGTGAAAAGAGAGAAAAAAGAGTTCGCGTTCGAGCAGTCAGAAACTTATGGAAAAAGTTTTCTTAAATAAAAATAAAAACCAATCAAATAAAAAGGATTTTGATTAAAATATGGAAAGTGTCAAAAAAATAGCAATATTAGGCTATGGTATAGTAGGTTCGGGTGTAGCGGAATTGTTTTACACTAACCGAAAACAGATAGAAAAAAAAGCAGGTACTGCCTTAGATTTAAAATATATTCTTGATATAAGGGATTTTTCAGACAGTCCCTATAAAGAAAAATTTACAAAATCTATTGATGATATTGTAAATGATGATGAGGTTGTTGCAGTTGCCGAATGTATGGGCGGAGTTGAACCCGCTTTTACTTTCATTATGAAATGTTTAGAAAAAGGTAAAAGTGTTGCAACGTCAAATAAAGAACTTGTTGCTTTTAAAGGTGATATTCTGTTAAAAACTGCAAAGAATAATAATTGTAACTTCTTTTTTGAGGCTTCCGTGGGCGGTGCTATTCCTATTATTCGTCCGCTCCATAAATGTTTAGCGGCAAATAGAATTACACAAATTACAGGTATTTTAAATGGTACGACAAATTATATTCTTACAAAAATGGAAACGTCAGGGCTAACCTTTGAGGATGCACTTAAAGAAGCTCAACAGTTAGGCTATGCAGAACGTGACCCGTCAGCAGATATTTTAGGGGATGACGCTTGTCGCAAAATCTGTATCCTTTCTTCTTTGGTTTTCGGTAAACAGGTTTATCCTCAATATGTATATACAAAAGGTATCCGTGAAATTACACTTGAAGACATTTCTGAGGCAAAAGAAAAAGGATATAAAATAAAGTTAATTGCAAATGTTAAAGAGATTAATGAAAAAATTACCGTTTCAGTTTCTCCGACCCTTGTTTCAACAGAGAATATGCTTTCACAAGTTTCCGATGTGTTTAATGCGGTTATGATTTATGGTAACGGAATGGATAAAGTAATGTTTTATGGCAGAGGTGCCGGAAAATTACCTACTGCCTCAGCGGTTTTAGGCGATATTATAGGAAGCATATCTTCAGACGGAACAGTTATTTCACAATATTGGGAAAGTTCTGAAAATTCAGATTTTATTGAGTCCTTTGATTTAAATAATTATACAACATTAAAACTTAAATCAGGTAAGGAATTGATTATATTAAATTAGGAGTTAGTATGGGTGCAAAGGTTATTTCTGTAATTACACAAAAAGGCGGTGTCGGCAAAACTACTACTGTTAATGCGTTGGCGTCTTGTTATCACAGAAAAAAATACCGTGTTCTTGGTATAGATATGGACAGTCAGGGAAATTTATCATTCTCTGCCGGTGCTGATAATGAAAATAACGCTACTATTTATGATGTAATGAAAGGTAGTGTTAAGCCCTCTTTTGCTGTTCAACATCGTGATATGTGTGATATTATACCTGCAAATATTGTTTTGAGTTCAATTGAATTGGAATATACCGGTGCAAACAGAGAATATCTTTTGAGAAATGCCGTTACACAATTGCGTGACCTTTACGACTATATCTTCATTGATGCTCCTCCCGGATTGGGTATGCTTACCGTCAACTCCCTTACAGCATCGGATTATGTTATTATTCCGATGTTACCTGATATTTTCAGTCTTCAGGGTTTGGCTTTGGTTCACGAAACTATTGAACATATAAAAAAAAATCTCAATCCTCGACTGCAAATTGCAGGTATTATGATTAATAAATTTAATGCACGTTCAAGATTGGGTAATGAAATTATCGGTACTGCGGAAATGATTTCAGAAAATTTAGGTATTCCTATCTTTGACACAAAAATAAGAAACAGTATTGCTCTTTCAGAGGCACAATCATTGCAATATGACTGTACAAAATACTCAAGATATGCAACAGGTGTAAAAGATTATATGTCACTTTGTGAAGAACTAATAGCAAAAAATATTTAGGGGGTGAGGGAAAGTGGCAAAAAAGTCCAAGCTTGGTATAGATAAAGAGGCAATGTTCAGTAAAATAATGCCGTCTTCGGTTAAAATTGAAGACGACACGGAAGATGTTGCTCCCCCTCCTATAGTTTCACAAGTTGCTACGGTAATATCTCCGCCTAAACAAAAACTCTTTGACCCGGAGCGTCAGGTTGAGATTTTCAATCCTCGCAAAGGTACGGTTATGATTAATGTAATGGAAAAGCTTGTAATACAAAAACTCGATGCTGCTTTTCAAAAATTTAACAGCTGCAAGTGTGACCGTTGCCGTCAAGATGTTGTTGCATTAGCTTTAAACAAATTACCACCGAAATATGTAATAATTGCTCCCGATGATATTGATGATTATATATCAAAACAGGATGACAGTGCAGTAACTTCTTCAATTATACAGGCAATTTTTACTGTACGCACTCACCCGCGACATTAAAATAAAAAATATATAAAAAACGGAAATGAATAATGGAAAGTGAAAAAAAGCATTTACGGTCTGTTCACCCGGAAGACTCTGTAATTAAAGTTGAAAATAGAGAAATAGGAGGGCTTAATTTTCAAATTATTGCCGGTCCTTGTTCAATTGAAAATGAAGAACAGATTTTTGAAACAGCTAAAGCTGTAAAAGCGTCCGGTGCTACTATGATTCGCGGCGGAGCTTTTAAACCTCGTACATCTCCATATGCTTTTCAAGGATTACACGAAGAGGGTATCAGACTGCTTGTTGAGGCAAAAAAAATTACAGGTTTGCCTATTGTTTCGGAAGTTATGGATATTAATCATATCCCTGTATTTGAAAACGTTGATGTTATTCAAGTCGGCGCAAGGAATATGCAAAATTTTGAACTTCTGAAAGAATTAGGACATACAAAAAAGCCGATACTTTTAAAAAGAGGGCTTGCAAATACTATCGAAGAACTATTAATGTCTGCTGAATATATTATGGCGGGCGGAAATGACAAAGTTATATTTTGTGAGCGTGGTATACGCACTTTTGAAACAATGACAAGGAATACTCTTGATATTTCTGCTGTTATACTATTAAAAAAGATTTCCCATTTACCTGTAATTGTTGACCCCTCTCACGCTGCCGGACGTAAAGATTTAATCGAACCGCTCTCTCTTGCTGCGATAGTAACAGGAGCAGACGGACTTATAGTTGAAGTTCATAATTGCCCGGAAAAAGCACTTTCGGATAAAGACCAACAACTTACACCGAAAGAGTTTGAAGAATTTATGGGCAAAATTAACCCCCAAATTGAATTTATCGGCAAGAGTATATGAGTTATAAAATTGCATTAGGCGGTATAGTTTCTGCTTTATCTTTAGTAATTATGTGTCTGACAGGTATTTTGCCGGCACTTTATATAGTTTTGCCTATGCTTTGCGGATTATTGATAAAAATGCTTGCCGAAGAGGTATCTGTCGGTTGGGCTTTTTTAACATATATATCCGTAAGTCTGTTATCTTTTTTTCTTAATCCTAATATTGAAGCAACATTTATTTTTATACTTTTTTTCGGAATATATCCTGTGATTTCTAAATGGCTGAATAAAACACCTGTTTTTTTTAGATTACCGATAAAATGGATATATTATTTCTCTGCCTCTTTTGTAAATTATAGAATAAGCGTTTTTCTTGTGGGAGTAGACGAAAGTGTTAAAAATTTACCTTTCGGAGAATACTGGGAGCAGATTTTTGTTATAATTATAGCAGTATTTTTCTCTGTTTATGATTTTTATATATCACTTTTTCTTAAAATATATCAAGAAAAATGGAGAAAGAAAATCTTCAGATAACTTTTGTGTAAAATAAACAAATATTCACCGAAAATTTCGGTGAATATTTGCATATTGACTAATTTTAAAAAAATGATATAATAGTA
>JAISIJ010000483.1 GCA_031262245.1 Oscillospiraceae bacterium
CATCCAATGTTGACTTCCGATATTTGATGAATCCAGAGCTTTGTCAAAAGAATAAAAATCTATTTCGAACTTTTCTTTTTTAAGACGAGGCAATTTAATAATCAATTGTTTTGAATCTGCTTGTATTAATTTCAATGAATCTTTTACATCAGGGTCATTTTCAAATATCATGCCGGCTGTACCGCCCGTGTATAAAACACAAACTCGTTTTGCATCGGGATATTTTCTCACATTGTCATTAATAGCATTTTCTTTTAACACTTTTTCCAGTTCTGAAATAACATTATTAATATTTTCTCTTCTTTCTTCAATGTCTGCAATTTTATCGCAACTTTTTATTTTTTCATCCCAACATTCAGCGTTTTCGGTTTCGCTTTTATCAATTGAAGAGCATAGGAAATTATACACAGAATGAACATTCGTTATTGTTTCATCACTATGTTTTGAATGATAATTAATATTATTATCTTTTTCAATATGCTCTAAAGAATTTTTAATAGAAGAATATAGGTCTTCAATATCCGAATAGTTATCGTTTAATCCATTGTAGAATCCTAATTTTTTCTCTGCATCGGAAAAAATTGTTTTCTTAACATCATCAAAATTATCAGTAACTATTTTTTCAATTAATACAGGGAATAATATTTGACTTTTATATTCTAATTGTTTATTCCAAAAATATTTCCATATTGTACGGCATTGTTCATCATAAAACCATTCATCATCAATAAAACATAACAAAATAGATGAACGAGTACTTTCATAAAAACTTTCTTCCGGCAAAGAATCATCATAATCTCTGATGATGAAATTTTTTAATTTTTCAGAGTTAATCAAATGTTTTCGGAATTTTTGAATTCGTTCTTTGTCTGTATCGGATTGTTTATATAGTAAGAAAATATCGTTCATGTTTTGTTATATCTCCCGTAATTTTACTTTATCTCGCCGTGGTCGGATTGTCCCATCTGTTTGCGTATCTCTTCATATGGCAACCCCTTGGCAATAAGCCATGCTAATTTTACCGTCATAGATTCCATACTCATATCTCGGGCGGGAATTGCACTTAATTTGCGTGCTTCCTTTCCGGGAGTGTTTATATCCATACTTGCTGTTCCGTCAGGGGCTTGTGTTGTGACGATAATCGGTATTTTTTTTCTTCTCAGATAATCAAATGCTTCACGCAAATTTTCATACCTAACACCTAATGCCGCCACATTCGGGTCGCCGGCACCGGTCGAACGCAATATAAATCCTTTAATACCGCAATTATCAACAAGATGTTTAAAAATCTTTGAAGTCATACCGGGAAACTCAGTAAAGGAAGCAATGTTCATATTAAAATGATTGGCAATTTCCAATTCATCACGAGATTTTGCAGGATTTCTCCAATTGCCTCTGTGTGCCTCTAAACCGGATTCATCAATTTTAATTGAGTTACCGATATCACCGATAAGTTTTCCTGCACCGAATGCTTTAAATGCGTCATAAGCATATTCGGTAGTCTTTTTAACGCGTGTACCGTTTATAATCTTACTGCCGAATACAACCATAACACCCCACAAATCATATTTGCTGTAAGTAGCAATTCGAAGAGCATTTTCTAAGTTCATCTGTGCGTCTGAACCCGGTTCTCCAAATGAAACCTGAGAGCCTGTTAAAACAACGGGCTTTCCGAGTCGACCGAGAGCAAAAGATAATGCAGCAGATGTATATCCTAATGTGTTTGTTCCGTGAGTAATGACAAAAGCCTTGTAGTTATCATACTCGTCAACAATTTTATTAACAAGCACTTCCCAGTCTGCGGGGACAATATTAGAACTATCTTTATTAAGAAGTTCCTCAATCATAACAGTATCGACAAAATGGCTTTCCCGTGATTCCGATTTACCGGCACCTGATTGATTCATTTGCTTAACGATTGTTGATATACAATCTTTAAACGGGCTGCTTGTTGCCTGCTGAACAGTGCGGTCAAACTCATCATGCACTTGTGCAATAGTTCCGCCGGTAGTAATAACCATTACCTTATATCCGCTTGCATCTTGTTTATCACTGAATGTTAAAATGTGGCGACGTTTAGGACACTTACAGTAGTATACCGTATCATAATCGATATCGTCTTGTTTTCTGTCTGCAACTGTTGTATGCGTCAAAGTAAATCCTCTTTTTTGAAGAATACCGATATGAGTATAATTTTCGTTCCAAGTGCGTGTAGCAACACAATCACTGAAAACATCTTCCGGGATGTCTTTGTTACCTTCAAGCATATCGTAGAAATGCGTTGTTATATGGTTACCTCGGTATTTTTCAAGAACACATATCGTAGAAACATAGTTTATGACTTCGCCTTGAACAACCGGTTCAAAGTGTTCTTTGTCATCATCGTGACGGAAACTGAGAAAAGCAACCATTGTATCGCCGATATATGCCGCAATGTTTTTCTGACTGAGAACAGTTTTCCAATAAGGTGTTATATCTTTTTCATGAAATTTCATTTCCTTGAGATCTGTTTTAGCATCCGATCTAAAACTGAGCATTGGAATAAAATCTTCATCACAAGCTTCTAAAATAACCTTGATTGCCTGTGCATCAGCACTATTTTCATCTTCAACAGTACCAAGGTATTTGTAAATTACTTCTGATTTTGCCATAATTAAATCCTCCAATTTTATAATACTTTTATAATTAATTTTCCTTTAATGTAGAATAAGCAATATTGCTGAAAACAGCCAACAGTTTATTGCCATTGCCTTCAATTTCTCTATATGCTTCTGATTTCAATTTATAACATTCTGCCAAAATTTCTTTTACATCTTCTTTTTTTTCATTTTGATAAAAAGAAATTCCATCATTTATAAATTTGATAGCCGCTTTTAAATCGGAAGTAATTAGTCGTGTTACTTCTTGTTCGAATTCCCATTTATTTGAAAAATCAAAGGTCTCTTCTTTTGATTCAATTGTTTGTATTTCGGAATTGCTTTCGATGGGAATATTTTCAGGTTTATTTAAATCAGGAATAATTATTTGTATTTTTTGTTTAATTGTTTGCTCGGCAGAATTGCTTTCGGTAGGAATATTTTCAGAAAAATTTAATGTAAAGTAATCACACACATCATCTTCCATCATTTTTAATATAGAATTATAAGTTTTAGACATAACTAAAGAATCTCTATGAAACACAATACCGTTCTCCGCAAGAATGTCATAAACACCATCT
>JAISIJ010000201.1 GCA_031262245.1 Oscillospiraceae bacterium
CTAAAAATATTGAAGATAAAATAACGGAAACACCTTGACAGCAAAGTGTAGTCCAAGCTATACCCTCAACACCGTAACCTTTTTTTACAACAAACAAAACATTCAAAGCAACATTTAAAACTATCGAAACGCTTAAGAAAAACAAAGGCATTTTACTGTCGCCCAAAGACAGAAACACACTCGCACACACATTATATACAAACATCAGCACAAGAGAATATTGATAAACCCTGAAAAAATCTTTTGCGTCCTGATAAACCTCGCCGCTTGCGTTCATAATATCCAAAAGCTGATTGATAAATACAGAGCCTAAGATTGTCATAATCGCACCCAATACTATACCACTTATAAATGCGGTGTATATTGCGGTTTTCATATGTGAAAGCTGTTTTGCCCCGAAATATTGAGATATTACAACACTGCAACCGATAGAAAAGCCTGCAGAAACTGCTATATACAAAAATATTACACTTGAAGATACACCTATTGCAGTTAATGCCACATCTCCTATCATATTTCCGGCAATAAGACTGTCGGCAATATTAAAAAGTTGTTGCAATATACTTGTAAAAACCATAGGTAATGCGAACATAAACAGAGCCTTAGTCGGATTCTCTGTTATTAATGATTGTTTAATATTAACACTCTCTTTCTTAAAATACGTTCAAAGCATTTACCGTTATAATCATTCCGAAAAACAGCAATGTTATAAATGTGCCTAAATAATCCCTGTAAGAGGATTTCAATACTTTCAGTCGTGTTCTGCCATCACCGCCGTGGTAACAGCGACATTCCATAGCAGTAGCCAATTCCTCCGCTCTCCGAAATGCTGAAACAAAAAGCGGTATTAGAATAGGCAATAATGCCTTTGCACGTTTAACAATGCCGCCTGTTTCAAGGTCTGCTCCCCTACTCTTCTGTGCCGCCATAATCTTATCTGTTTCCTCAATAAGTGTAGGAATAAATCTCAAAGCAATAGTCATCATCATTGCCAACTCGTGAACAGGCATTTTAAACTTTTTCAAAGGACTTAACAGACGTTCTATAGCATCTGTCAACACAATAGGCGAGGTTGTATATGTTAAAAGCGAAGACCCGCAAACAAGTAACACAATACGAAAAAGCATAAACACAGAGGTTTCGATACCGTATTCCGTTATCTTAATAAACTTCCACTTAAAATAAACTTCACCGTCTTGCAGAAAAAAAAGGTTTAAAATTCCCGTAAAAATCAAAATAGGGATAATAGGTTTAACGCTTTTTATAACCATTATAAAACTTACACGCGAAATAACGGTAACTAAAACAACAAATAACGCACCTATAGCAAGTCCGGCTATACTTTTACCGTAAAATAACATAGCAATAAATACTCCCGTAAGGAGTATTTTAAATCTTGCATCCATTTTATGAATAGGGCTGTTTAAAGGAAAATACTGCCCTATTGTTATATCTCGTAACTGCAAATTCCATTCTCCATTTTTATAACTCTGCTACAGAGATTTATTACTTCTTCCATATTGTGACTTACAATTATAACCGTTGCTCCTGTGTCTGCTTGATATTTTTTAATCAACTTGGAAATTTGCTTTCTGCCTCGAGGGTCAAGCCCTGCCGTAGGCTCGTCCAATACTAAAATCTGCGGTTGCATTGCGAGAATCCCGGCTATTGCAGTTCGGCGTTTCTGTCCTCCGGAAATATCAAAAGGTGATTGTTCAAGCACTTCATCACTTAACCCCACATCCGCCGCCGTTTCACGCACACGTTTATCAATCTCTTCCGACGAAAGTCCCATATTCTTAGGGCCGAATGAAATATCTTTATAAACAGTATCTTCAAAAAGCTGATATTCCGGATATTGAAAAACCAAACCGACTTTAAACCTTGTTTTATAAGACACATCTTTGCTGATATTTATATCTTGATTTTCAACATATACCTTACCGAAAGTAGGTTTTAAAAGAGCATTGAAATGTTGTATCAAAGAAGACTTCCCCGAACCTGTATGCCCGATTATACCGAGAATTTCACCTTTTTCAATATCAATATTAATATCATTCAAAGCTGTTTTTTCAAAAGGTGTTTTAGCACCGTATATATAAGTAAGCTTTTCGGTTCTTAAAACAGGGTTGTCCGATTGCAAAGGTCTTACCAATGCTTTGAGTTTCAAAGGGTCGATTTGTTTCGGCAACTCAAGCCCCAATTCATTTAAGCGATTAACTTTTGAAAAAATCACTTGCGGACTGTCGTCCTCAACAATTTCGCCTTTATCCATTATAATTATTCTGTCTGCATTAACGGTTTCTTCCATAAAATGAGTGATAAGCACAACAGAAATACCGTATTCTTTTCGCAAATTATCCAATACCGCTAAAACTTCTTTTCTGCCTATGGGGTCAAGCATTGCCGTGGGTTCGTCAAGAACAATGTATTTCGGTCGCATAGCGATTATTCCGGCAATTGCAACACGCTGTTTCTGCCCACCCGAGAGCCTGTGAGGAGCGTGGTCACGGTATTTATACATATCAACTGCTTTTAAAGCAATATCTACCCTCTCACGCATTTCTTCAGTTGGAACACCTAAATTCTCCAAAGCAAAAGCGACATCTTCTTCAACAATAGTAGCAACAATCTGATTATCGGGATTTTGAAAAACAAGTCCTACTGTCTGACGTAACTCAAGTAATTTCTCCTCGTCTTTTGCATTAATACCGTCAACAATAATCTCACCTTCTTGAGGTTGCAAGATACCGTTTAACATTCTTGCAAGGGTGGATTTTCCGCAACCGTTATGCCCTAAGACCGCAAGAAATTCACCCTCTTGTATATTAAGAGAGAGATTTTTCAAAACCACCGGGGTAGCTTTATTTTCAAAAGACGGATATGCAAAAGTAATGTTTTTAATTTTAATCATTAAAATTCCAAAATAGAAGTATGACCGCAAGGTAATACTCCGCCTGTTTTTATTTTCAAACCTATTTCGTCAGTTGATATTTTACCACATCTGAATACTTTGTCAATACAAAAAGCAACAGTATTTGAGGAAATACCTGTTGTATATGAATTTAGCATTAAAAACAAGGGTTTTTCGGAGAATATTTGTTTGCAAAGTTTCAGAAAACCATAAATATTATCTTCAAATTTCCAAACTTCACCGTTACTTCCTCTGCCGTAACTGGGCGGGTCCATAATTATAATATCATATTTTTTGCCCCGTCGAATTTCCCTCTCAACAAATTTTGCACAATCGTCAACAATAAAACGGATATTGGAAATTCCGTTTAAGGTTGCATTTTCCTTTGCCCAAGTAACTATCCCTTTGCTTGAATCAACGTGTGTGACATTTGCTCCCGCTTTTGCACAAACAACACTCATAGCACCTGTATAAGCAAAGAGATTAAGGACATTTACCTCTTTTCGGTTGCTTATAAGATTGTAAGCATATTCCCAATTAACAGCTTGTTCGGGGAAAAGACCCAAGTGCTTAAAATCTGTAGGTTTAATTTTAAATTTAAAATCTTTGTAAGATATTACACCCTCTTTTTTTTCACCGTTCCAATATCCCCCACCCTTACTTGTTCGGGTATAAGTCAAATTTACTTTTCTCCAAAGAGGCGATTTCTCACTCTTCCAAATACCTTGAGGGTCGGGGCGAATGAGGGTAATATCCCCCCATTGCTCCAATCTTGCACCGCAAGAGGTATCCAATAATTTATATTCTTCCCAATTATTTAATGTTCTCATCTTTAAACGTCTCAACTACTATTCTTATAAATTTTAAAATAAACGTACTCTTTACACGGAAAAAAATCTTTGCTAAAATATAAACCAAAATTACAGCTGAAAATCCAAAAAAAGTAACCAATATCATAAACTGCTCGCTGAAATATGCAGTATGTCTGAACGCATATGAATCCTGTGAAAAAAATTCTATTGCAATACAGAAAAAGAAAATTGAAAGCATAACCGATAAAGCCGTATCAATACCTTGGTTATATTTCTCAATATCATCCCAAGGTTCAAATTCTTTTTTGTTTGCTTTTCTCAATATAATTAAAATTGTTTCCAATGCAATACTGTTAAACACAGATAATATTGCCACATAGAATTTAAAATCAAACCTAAAATGTAGCAATTCATATAAAGCGAAAAACAACAAAAGTAAATTCAATCCTGAAAAAACAGCGTGAAAGCCTTTTCTGCGTTTTGTTATAACCCCGATACAATTCGGCACAATTGCAATATTCATTAAAGGCATAACCATAAAGTCACGTCTGTCAATGAAAATTACATATAAGTCGATTATAAATACAGCAATTAAAGCATAAATTGCAATCCTTTTGCTCTCCAATTTTTACAACTCCGCTATTTTCGCTATAATCTCGTCAGCATAATTTGTAATTTCTTCTAAATTCTCCCCCTCTAACATAACACGGATAAGGGGTTCTGTTCCGCTTTCACGGACTAAAACACGTCCGTTTTCACCGAGGATTTTCTCATATTTACTTAAATCAACTTTTTCTCGCCAAATAGCTTTAACTTGCGGCGTTACCTTGATATTCTTCAATACTTGCGGATATGAGTGCATAATTGCCGCAAGTTCGGAAAGAGTTTTACCTGTTTGTTTCATAACGGAAAGAATTTTTAATGCGGTAAGTTGCCCGTCACCTGTGGTACTTTCAGGAAGAAATATAACGTGACCGCTTTGTTCGCCGCCTATTTTATAACCTTCGGCAAGCATTTTTTCAAGAACATATCTATCCCCGACAGATGTTGTATGAACATTGATATTATTCTCTTTTGCAAATTTAAAAAATCCGATATTTGTCATAACCGTAACAACAACATCAGTATATCCTAAATATTTCGCACAAATAGCCAATATGTGGTCGCCATCTACAATGTTTCCGTTTTCGTCAACAAGTAAACATCTGTCGGCATCACCGTCAAAAGCAATACCGCAATCGTAATTTTTACGTCTTACTGCACTTTGTAAAACTTTCATACTCGTTGAACCGCATTTGTCATTAATATTAATACCGTTGGGTTCGCTTGAAATAATATGATATTTTATATCAGCCTGTTGAAAAATCTTTTCGGCAGTTGTTGAAGAAGAACCGTTTGCACAATCAATAACAGCAGAAATGGGATACAAAAACTTTTCGCTGTTTTGTTTATAGGAGGTAACAAGACGATTGACATACTTATCAACATTGGAAAATCTTTCGA
>JAISIJ010000273.1 GCA_031262245.1 Oscillospiraceae bacterium
ATGTGAACGGATATAAGACCCTAAGTAAATACGGCGAAACATTCCCCGACATAGAAACTTATAAAGATATTGTATATGTAATTTTTGATTCTGAACACAAATATGACTTTAATTTGGCAAGACCGTACATCGATTTACTTCAAAAAGGTGCAGACATAGATTTAAAAATAGAAATAGTTAAGCATTTTTTGAATGATTTATCTTATGGTGCCGAATATATCGCTCCCTTAGTAGAAGATATTATGAACAGCGGTCTGAACAAGACAGATATTTCGATTGCAAAAATGGATTTACTTTATACATATAAACGTTTGGAACAAGATAAATTATATGACAACTACTGGACTTTTGTGCCTAAAATTGAAACTTATCTTGATATTTTCAAAAGCTATAATAAAGAAGAATATGCTAAATTCAAAAAATTCTGTGTTACGATATATAAAAAAATGGCGGTAATTTTCCCCTTTAATGATACGGAAGATGCAAAAAAATATCTGAATTTCTGCAATGATTTTTCTCGTTTGTTTAAAAGTAAAGAAACAAAATCAGATTTTCATACACACATATCGAATATTTTCTTTTCAAACACAACAGAAAACAACTTCACAATTTATATGCAGGCAGAAATAGCAGATTTATACATTAAGAATTTCAATGAACCTTATTTTATGATGAACTATTTCGTAAATGTAACAAAAAATAATCCCGTTGAAATGGCAAGTATTTATTCTGTTTTGAGTGAAATTTATAACTTCCCTGAATTTAACGAAAATTTATATGAGGCTATTTTAGAAGTCTCAAAAAACTGTTTTCAATCAAAAAATGATTATAACCAAGGTATAGAGATATATAAAACTTGGCTTCAAATTTTCCCGCAATTAGGCGATGATGTGGTTGATACAGCAGTTAATCTTATGTATATTTGTTTAGACAGTAGCAAAGAATTTCACATAACTAAAAATTTATTTTCGAAACTTCACTTAACTATGCCAAAATTAAAAAACATTTTTTTACCCAAACTTGTAGAACATCTTAATAACTTTTATGTTACAAAAAACGTCTGCTCAACAGCTTGTTATACTTATACCGATGACAATTATATTCCCGATGTAAGTAAAGCAGTTATTCCAAACGAAAAATTGTTTGAATATTATAAAGAAATTATCGATTATTTTAAACCTGTTTTTAGTAATGAGAAATCATTTTTATTACATAAAGATAAATTAGAAGAGTTAGTAACAGATGTAGAATGTTATAAGATTTATAGTATAATGGATTTAAAATATATACGTTTACAACCAAGAGATTTAGGATGTATGTTTACTTTAACTAGATTTTCAAGTATTATGCTTATCCTTTGTTCATTACCTTTTGGGGTTGCAGTTTATGCATGTCTTGATTATATATATCCTTCACTTAACGACGATTTAGCTGCAATTTTTTCACTTTCACCATTTGTTTTGGGGTTTTTTTTACTAGCTTTATCAATGAGATTACATAGAAAAATAAAAATAAAATTTTTTAACAACGATAATAATATGATTGTTCCGCAGTATATGCTTGATTTACATATATATTGCGGTGAAGATTTATAAAAGAAAGAAGATAAGATATGGAAATTAAAGATTGGTTACAAAATGGCGGTGCTGAATTAATTAATAATGCAAGTGAAATACTTGATAAAGGCTATATGGCAGTTACCGGTGACCCTTCAGGAATTATACCCGAAGCAGTAGCAGGAGCAACAGAAATGTTAAAAGACAATGACGGTGCGTTAGATTACATTGAATCGAAAATCAATACTATTCTGAATCCTGAAGATACTGAAAGTTTAGAACCTGAAATAGACCCTAATGATTTAGAATCTGAAATACCTGACCCTGACGATTTGGAATCTGAAGTCGCTGCCCCCGATGTCGAAGAATTTGATACTGATGGATTAGAACCCGAAATTGAAGATACTGATAACCTTGAACCCGAAATTGAAGACTCCGATAACCTTGAAGCCGATTTAACTATCAATATTGATGAAGATGGCAATATGGATATTAATTTAATTGATGACGAAAACATAAGCGGCGACATTAATATCGATGAAAACGGGAATATTGACGGGGATATTTACATTAACGAAGACCTTTCACCCGAAGAACAGGAAATGGCAGATGCGGCAGAACGCTATAACAACTCTGACAGTGCAGAAGATTGGAACGAAAAATATGCTCCCGAATTATTGCCCGAAAATAACGAATATGCTCCGCAAGCAAACGATTTAAACAAAGATTCGACCCCGGACATTTCGCCCGAAACCGAACGAATACCCGAACCGCCACCTGAAATTGATATTAGCGATATACGTTGATTTGGTTTTTCATTTAACTTGGCATATTCAAAATAATTCAATAAAAAAGAGTAGGATTAAAAAAATCCTACTCTTTTGCAACGGTGAAACGTATTGTTTTTTGCTATAAACATAACAAGCAATATTCTTATCAATCCAAAAAACTTCAGGAGATTCAGGAACATTAATTAGTTTCTTGCCTATTAAGTGTTTGACTATTTCTGTATGACCACTTTCGTATGCGAGTTCCAACACTTTATCATACCAATTTTTAAAGTCGTTAAAGTTAAAAACGTCATCCTCACCTATACCGGGTAGGGTATTCCACATTTGGAAAAGGAAGTAAATATTATGTAAAACGTTATTTTTATTATCATATAAAATTTTTTCAGTTTTATAATTTTGTTCATCTATACTTGAGCCATAATATAATTTAACAAAATATATAAACGTTTCGGGGTCTGTATTCAATGTGTTAAATAAATAAGCAGGCAAGAGATTTATTTCATTATCGGGATATCTCATATGACTTTCTATAAAAGAAAGATATTGCAATTCTATTAAATTCTTATCTTCATTATTAACATTATCACTATTGATTACAATATTTAAAGCATTCTCTAAGTAAAATTTACTAATTTTTTTCTTTGTTATATTTAATGAAACCGTTTAAATAATCAACATATATACTATGTGGTATGCTAATTCAATTAATAGAATAAGTAATTTATTTTTTTAGCATAGTTTTTTATATTAATTTTTTACAAATTATTCGTTTATATTTTTTTCATTATTGTTCTGTATTTTCTTTGTCAAGGAGAATTTTTTGAAAATTTTATTATCTGAAACCCGCAAAATTTCTTCTTGACAAACACCTCAAAATGTGCTATAATAGA
>JAISIJ010000312.1 GCA_031262245.1 Oscillospiraceae bacterium
TAATACCGATAACACATATTGCTATATTTAACTCTATGACAGAATACATTTTATCAACTTTATTCGGATTTTTCATGTTGTTTGTTTTAATTATCCTTTTTATCAAAAGGATAATTAAAAAAATTGAAATTTTAAATTAATTAATTTGGAGAAAAAAATTATGAGTTACATTGAGTTGGAACATATAAGTAAGAAAATAAAAAGTCATTCCATATTGAATAATATAACCATTTCTATGGATAAAGGTTTTATTTATGGATTCAGTGGGCCAAATGGTTGCGGTAAATCCGTTCTTTTTCGTATTATTGCAGGATTAGTTATTCCTTCTTCCGGCAACATTCAAATATCGGGGAAAAACCTGCATCGTCCGAAAAGAACACTTCCCGATAGTATAGGAATTATGATAGATGCAGTCGGTCTGTACCCGTATTTTAATGCTGTGGAAAATCTCTCATATCTGAGTTCAATTAACAATACTATGTCCAAAAATGATATTATTAAAGTAATACAGCGTGTAGGGCTTAACCCTAATAATAAAGAATCATATGGGAAATACTCTCTCGGTATGAAACAAAGACTGATAATTGCACAAGCGATTATGGAAAAGCCGGATATTATAATATTTGACGAGCCGACTAATTCTCTTGACGAAAGCGGGGTCGACCTTTTTAGGGAAATTGTCAATCAAGAGAAACAGCGTGGTGCTACAATCTTAATTTCAAGTCACAATTCAGAAGATTTAGAAAAACTTTGCGATAAGATACATTATATAAAAAACGGAGAAATTGCGAAGGTGGTAAATAAATGAATAAAGTGCGAATTTTTCTTCATATATTTTTAACGATTATGGTTATTATATCAATAGTTATTGCTTTTGTAGTTAGAAATTCTTATACGAGGCATACTGATTATAATGATTATTTACTGGCAAGTTATTGCTCTGTTACGGAACTTAATAATTTGTTGAAAGAGTATGATGCAAAATCTTTTGAAGATATATATGCATCAGCATCTGTTGTAATAATTTCGGAATATAGCGGCAAAAGAGAAATTTATAATGAAAATGTAGGTTATACCGTAAATGTAAAATCTGTCCTTAAGGGCGATGTATCTGAGGGTGAAGATATAAAAATAATGGATTTTACTGTATTTGATACTGAAAGTTATACTGTAACTTCGCTATATGGAAATATCCCTCTTATCCGCGGAAATCAATATCTGTTTTTACTTAATGAGCAAGAGAGCCATAGTGAAAAAGACACAATATATTACATCACTACTCAATCTCCTTTCGGTAAATATCTTATCGGCGGTGATATAATTATAGACGATGGGAATATGAAATCGCTAAAATCTTACGATAAAATTGCGTTTATTGCAAGCGATATTCAGACGCATAGTATTTATTCCGATTTTTATAAAAAAGCAATGGGATATGTAGAGAATGAGCATTTTACATCATAACGTGAAAACATATCACCACAATTTATAAATGTAAAAGGTAATTCTATTCATCAAATAGAAAATAATATTCTTATAGATAATATCTAAAATAAAAATAGATTAAATCTTAAACCTGCCTATCCACTTGACTGCCGTGGTGGTTATCAACTAATTATCTATAAGTCGTAGGTTGAACAATCATAGCACTTTTTCCAAGAGCCTGCAAAATAGCAGTCCTCTTTCAGCAGATTTTCGCCTATTAAAACGGAAAACATACTCATTAAAATACGCTTGCAAATGTTTTGGTTCAACAGCACCTTGATGTGGCCCATAAGCCACCGTTTCAGCAAATAAATTATTAAATGGACATGTGGCAGCATTTCTTCTTTATTTTTAGCCTGCTTTTGGTTAGAAACAGTATGTTTATAGTTTTCTTTTTCAAGTCCTGAGTAACCATTCCAAGCATCGGTTATAACTTCGCTGTTTTGCTCAACATTCCGCTTAACAAAGCCTAAAAGACTTTCTTTTGTTGCGTCATTAACAAGTTCGATTCTTACTCTTCCGCGCTTTTTTTTTTCGTCAAGTTCGACAGCAATAACAACCAACTCTTTGTTATCTTTACTTCTACCATATTTTCCGACTGCTTCAGCATCAATATAGCTTTCATCAACCTCGATTTTTCCCTTGAGTTTTGTTCGGTTCGAATTTACCATAGCGGTTATGATTTTATGCAATCATGCCCACGCTGTCTGATAACTTTTTATACAGAGAACACGTTGTAACCTGATAACACTTGAATCGTATTTTTGCGTGGTTAGCCCCAAAATAGCAATAAACCTGTTTTTTAACGATTTTCTTGTATCTCGAAAAATTGTACCCGCTGTAACAGAAACTCTGTATTCACATTCTGAACAAGTATACAAATTATCACTTCTATGCCAAGCCTTTTTGTTTCCTCATTTTTTGCATACAAAACCATTTGGAAAGCGAATGTTGTATAGATACTCTCGACATTACTGTTCAGTTGCAAATTGAGTAGTGAATTGGTTAAATGTCATTGGATATTCTTTCATTCTCTTATTATAGCATATTTTTTAACAGAAATAAAGTGGATAGGCAAGTATTAGAATTATTCCGCAAAATTTTATTCGAAGAATAGAATTATTATTTTATACTTATTTTTTTCCTCAATTTTGCATACGTATAATAGAAAGACAAGTTAAAAATCAATAAAAAATCCGAAGATTTTACCAACTTGGGAAAATCTTTGATGATTCGAGGTGAAATTTCGAAAAAAACACGAATACGGACAAATTTTCCTCTCATAAGATTAGATATAACGCACAAAAAAGGCAATTTTTGAATCTTCTCATAAAATAGTTGAAATATAAAAAACTCTGCCGAAGAAAAAAAGTATTAATAGCCAATTAAGTTGAAAACAACACAAAGCATCTAATAAATTATCGAAAGAATGAAGAACAGATTTAAGCTTATTTTTAAGCCAAGCCCGGAATTTTTCGATTTCATTCAAATCCGGC
>JAISIJ010000410.1 GCA_031262245.1 Oscillospiraceae bacterium
TACTATCCTTTACCCACAAAAGGTTCAAAACCCGATACGACACAAAACTATACCCCGACATCTTCCCGAATATCAAATGCCCCAACTCATGAGCCGGAATAGCAGTTATTATCCCGAAAAGCACCGCCAAAATATACACAACCGCCCCCATTTCTTCAGTATCTCCTCTCCCCAGAATAATACACATATCGAAGTTCCGTAATTGTCGTGGTAGTTTGCATTTTAGTTGACATTACCCCTACTCGTGTTCTTTTTTACTTTTACTTTTCTATTCTTTCCTGTGTTTTACATCTATCGAAGTTCCTTTTTTATTTTTCTGTTCTTCCCTGTAATTAACACCTCTCGAAGTTCCCTACTTCTTTTAAATCTCGGCAACTCACTGGCTTTGGTTTGACTATAGCCGACATTTGCCTAATTGCCCAACAACCACAATATTTAGTCCCAATCAGACAAATAACACACCAGTCGTGCTGATGTCAGCTAAACTGCCAACTACCGCAACAAATAGAGAACTTCGGGAGGTGCGAACCTCTGCACCTATCAGACATTAAAAAATAGTTTTTCTTTTACCGTTTTTATCAGTAGGATATTCACGGATACGGGAGATATATTCAATGTTAATCATATCTAAAGTGGAATTATATTTCTCGGATACTTTCAGAAAAACCCAGTTATCTTCAACGCTTTCAATAACTCCGTCAACAGTAGAGTTTACAGTATTTATCAAACAATCTTTACCGATAAACTTTTTCACGGTTTCGTTCATAATTTTACCCCTTTTCTTCCTAATATGTCTAATCATTTGCATTTTATCACTCTTAAAATTCATATAAAGAGGAATAAAAATACAAATAATTAGGACAATCCAAACTCCCCAATTCACCTTTTCAGTATCTCCTCTTCTCATAATACTACACATATCAAAGTTCCATAGTTGTCGTGGTAGTTTGCATTTTAGTTGACATTACCCCTACTCGTGTTCTTTTTTACTTTTACTTTTTCTATTCTTTCCTGTAAGTAACACCTCTCGAAATTCCTACTACTTTTAAATCGTGGCAACTCACAGACTTTGGTTAAACTATAGCAGACATTTGCTTAACTTTCCGACAACCACAATATTTAGTTACAATCAGACAAATAATACACCTCTCATGGTAATATCAGCTAAGTTGCCAATAACCACAACAAGTAGAGAACTTCGAGAGGCGTATTACTCTAAAACGAGTAGATACTAAAAAAGAGAACTTCGAGAGGTGTATCTCTCTAAAACTATCAGATACTAAAAAAGAGAACCTTCGACAAAGTAAGTTGCTTCCATATCTGCCACAGAGAGGGCGAACGCAAGGGGAAACATTTCAAAAGATTTGCCGACATTGTTGCGTTCTTCGTTGGTTTGAACATTGGAAAATCCCATATGATATCTAATAGCAAAGCTTTCGTCACGAGTTAGTTTCATAAATCCGGCAATAATATACTGGGATTTTTCACCGTGACCGAAAGGGAGCGTATCATCAAAATCATATGAGGGAACTTTTTCCCATTTGCCTGTATCCTCATTTTTCACATTTCTAAAACCTTTTTTATACAAATTGGTTTTACAAATATCGTGCAAAAGAGAAACAATTGCCAGAGACTCCATAGAATACTCACGGTGTGCAAGGAGCTTAACACGCTCTGCATATCCCACCAAACAATTGTAAACATTAACAGAATGTTCCACAAGCCCCCCGGGATATGAGCCGTGAAAACGAGTTGAACAGGGTGCGGTGAAAAAATCGGAATGGGAGGAATTGAGATATGCCAGCAACTGCTCCGCCCCGTCACGCTTGATATTTTCCTCAAAAATCTTTATAAATTTTTCTTTCATATTACGTCCCTTTCCAAATTACCCCTTATCTTTGTCGCGAATTTCACGACGCTTAATTTTTCCGCCGATAGTTTTCGGTAATTCTTCCACATATTCCACAACTCGGGGATATTTGTAAGGAGCAGTAGTTTTCTTAACGTGATTTTGTATTTCTTTGGTAATTTCGGGAGATGGGCTGTAACCTTTTGCCAAAACAATTGTCGCCTTAACAACCTGTCCACGAGTTGCATCGGGGACAGCCGTCACCGCACATTCAACGCAAGCGGGATGTTCCAAAATAGCACTTTCTACCTCAAATGGCCCAATTCGATAGCCGGAACATTTGATAACGTCATCATTTCTACCGACAAACCAGAAAAATTCGCCGTCAGTATCACATCTCGCAACGTCACCTGTATCATATTTATCTCCGCCCAAAACTGCTTTTGTCATTTCAGGGTCGTTGTAAAATCCCGTAAAAAGCCCAACAGGGTATTTTTTGTCAATATTACACACCATAATCGTACCTTCGTCCCCGGGTTCGCAAACTTTTCCCTCCGCATTAATCAGCTTAATGTCATAAAGTGGGGACGGTTTGCCGGTTGAGCCGGGAACAGGTGTCAACCACGGAAAAGTCGCCAAAAGTACAGGCCCCTCGGATTGCCCAAAGCCCTCTCTCATCTCTTTTCCTGTAAAATCCCTCCATTTTCTGAACACTTCGGGGTTAAGAGGTTCGCCGGCTGTACAGAAATTTTGAATGGAAGATAAATCGTATTTGGAAACGTCCTCCTGCAACATAAAGCGGTACATAGTCGGAGGTGCACAAAATGTAGTGAGTTTATAATCTTGCATTTTTTGCAAAAGCTTTGTCGGAACAAATTTATCCATATCATATCCGAAAATTGTCGCCCCGCAAATCCATTGACCGTAAATCTTGCCCCAACCAAATTTCGCCCAACCGCTGTCAGAAACACTTAAATGAAGAGTATTTTCCCTAACTTGCTGCCAATATTTAGCTGTAATAATATGCCCCAAAGGGTGTGCCATATTGTGCTGAACCATTTTCGGCATACCTGTTGTCCCGGAAGTGAAGTAAATCTGCATAATATCGTTCCAATTATTAGGTATACGTTCAAGGGTTTCGGGGAACTCCTTAATCGCCTCAGCAAGTGCAATATAGCCATCACGTTGGGCAAAATCACCTTTTGTGGGAACAATCAACTTTGTTTCAACGGTTTCCAAGTTTGCATTGTCAATTTGTGAGATAACATAATCGTCATTAACGGCAATAAATGCCTTAACTTTTGCCGAATTGCACCTAAACTCCAAATCGTGGGTTGTTAATTGTAGAGAACCCGGAATAAAAATCGCTCCGATTTTCATAATAGCCGTAACAACTGCCCAATATTCCCAACGGCGACGCAAAATCAGCATTATAACATCGCCTTTTTTTACACCGACAGAAAGCAAATAATTTGCAATTTGATTGGACTTTTTTGATATATCCGAAAAAGTAAAAATTTTCTCGTCATCATTATCGTCACACCAAACCAGTGCTTTTTTTTCAGGTTCGAGCCTTGCCCATTCGTCCACAATATCATACCCGAAATTGAAATTTTCGGGTACTTTTATATCAAAATTTTCCTTGAAATCCTCATAAGAATCAAAATCTATTCTTGGTAAATATTTATCGAGTAACATTTTTCTCCTCTCTACCATCGGCAATTACTGCCAAAAATCTCGCCTCTTTATCGCCATAACATTTTTGGAGATGAGGCTTGTCTGAATCAAAATAAATGCTGTCGCCCTCATTCAAAACTATTTCCGCATTATCCCAAATCACCATTATGCTACCTTTTGTCACCAAATTGAATTCTTGCCCTTTGTGACTGGATATTTTTGTGTCAGGCTCGTTAGGTTCAAGGGTAACAATTGACGGTTGCATAATTTTCCCTTTGAAATTATATGCCAAATCTTTATATCTATAAGCTCCGTCTTTCCTTTCTATGGGATGTCCGTGCCCTCTTCTTATCACTTGATAGGTGTTTAAAATGGCACGATTTCCCGTTACAAGCTCGGAAAATTCGACCCGAAACAATTTCTCAAGCCCAAAAAGCACGCCAATCGGGAAGTCACCCGTCCTTTCATACTCCTCATACTCCTCAACGGAAATTTGAAGTTCATCTGCAACATCTTGGGAAGTAAATTCGCATATATCTTTCAATTCTTTTACTCTTCTTCCGACATCTTGTAATCTGCTATCCATTTTTCTACCTACTTTCCATATTATTAAGACGCAACGAAAGTTGTGGCTTAATATCTGCTATGTGTTTCGGTTGTCTGCCGTAGGCAGACGAGAAACACAGCACACGAGCAACAAAAGTCTCCGAGCGGCTTTGCCGTGAGGAACAAGACTTTTGTTGCGGATTAATATAAAGGGTAAACAACCACAAAACCCTCAAAACATTATACATTTTGAGGGTTGAAAAGTCAATATTTTTTGAAAATTTACTCCTGTTTCGGCGGCGGTTCAATTTCAGCATTTGTAAGATAGTAAGAAGTGCCTGTAGGTAGCCCCTTTTTTTCTAATTTTAACGTGACAAATTCCTTTGTAAGGGTATATATCACGGCAAAAATCGGGACAAAAACAACCATTCCCACAAATTTGAACAGCCCTCCGCCCAAAAGTATCGCAAAAAGTACCCAAAAAGTGGGCAATCCCAAGCTGTCACCGAACAATTTCGGAGCGAGGATATTACCGTCAATCTGCTGAAGAACAAGGATAAATATAGCGTAAATAATTGCCATTTTAGGACTTTCAACAAGGAGCAAAACAACGCTGGGAATAGCACCGATAAATGGTCCGAAAAATGGTATGAGATTGGTAATTCCTATGATAAAACTGATTAAAACGCTGTAAGGCATACCGCAAATTGTCATAAAAATGAAATTCACCATAGCAACAATAAGCGAATCCAATATATTGCTTGCTAAAAATCTGTTAAACGTTTTGTTGGTTTTTCCCAAAACATATATCAACGTATGGTGGACGTTATGAGGAAAAACGGCAATAATTGTTTTTTTGCACTGTGCAATTAGAATTTCTTTGCTGTAAAGGAGATAAATAGCAATAATGCAACCAATCAGAAAATCCTTAATTCCAATTGCAAAAGCTATTGTTCCGTCACGCATTTTCAGCAGAAAATCATCAAAAACGGGCTTATATCCTGTAACTTGCTCTTTGAGATATTCGGTAATTTTGTTAAAATCTACATTCCAATCATCTCTCAAAGTCTTATTGTTGTAGAAATATTTGTCAATCAATCGTTGCAATGTATCTAAATAAGAAGATATATTAGCAAATATTTGCTGTATGCTGGCAATAAGTTCCGGAATAGCATTGAGTAACAGCACAGTTATAAGAAAAAAAGTGACAATAAATGTAGATAAAACAGCCAATAATCGTTTGGCTTTTGGGTGAGGTCGCTTTTTGTCCATAAATTTCAAATATTTCTCAAAAAACATAACGAGCGGATTGAGAATAAACGCTATACAAAGCCCCCAAATCACAGGAGATATGGCGGAAATCCACTTATAAAGAACTGCAAAAATACTTTTGTAATTTATAACAAAAACGGTAATCATAACCGCAATTGTAAACGTTACAATTGCATAAAAAGCAATTGTAAAATATTTTCTGTTTGGTTCAAGTTTTATTGATTTCACCTCAAAATTTTGTAATTTTAAGTTAATTCATATGAATCAAAATGCTTGCAATAGCAGAAATACCCTCTTTTTTACCTGTAAAGCCCAAACCCTCCTCAGTTGTTGCTTTTACAGAAACAGGACATCTTAGAATTTTATACAAATTCGCCTTTATTTTCGGTATATATTGAGAAAGCTTAGGCTCTTGAGCAATAATAGTACTGTCAACATTTAACACCATAATATTCTTTTCAACAAGCATATCAAAAACCTTTTCAAGCAAAATCATACTTGAAATATTTTCATATTGCGGGTCGGTATCGGGGAAATGACTTCCTATATCACCCAAATCCGCAGCCCCCAACAACGCGTCAATAATAGAATGTGTTAAAACGTCAGCGTCTGAATGTCCCAAAAGCCCCATAGAATAGGAAATTTCAACGCCGCCCAAAATCAATTTTCGCTCGGGAACAAGGCGGTGAACATCATAGCCCTGCCCGATTCTCAGATTATACAAATTACAAATACCTTCCTTAACATATAAAATATGCTAAAAGCCGTTGCTCATATACGCTTCGGCAACCGCAATATCCTCTTTTGTGGTAATTTTGATATTAGAATAGGAACCTATTGTCAAATGAACCGACAAATTGGCATTTTCAAATATTTGTGCATCATCAGTATATTCTTCACTTGCACACAAAATCTCTTTTTTATACAAATTAAATTCAAAAACTTGTGGAGTTTGTATAGCATAGAGATTTTTTCGGTCAAAAGTTGTTAATTTTGCCGAATTTAAAGGCAACCCATTTTCGGTGCTGGTATAGCTCTTTATGGTATCTTTTACAGGCACACCCAAAACAGCTGCACTATAAGTCTTTGCATCTTTTATTACATTATTTATATCTTTTTTTGATATTAAAGGTCTTGCACCATCGTGAACAGCAATATATTTAAAACCGTCAAGCTCTTTAACCGCATTAATAACACTCTCCTGACGATTTCTACCGCCATAGACTATCTTGTATGGGTTAAGGTTATAACACTCTAAATATTGTGCAAATATCATTCGTTCGCCATTAGGAATAACAAGCACTACAGGGAAATCTTTGAAAGCGAGAAGAGTATGGACGAAAACAGGTTTATCTTTAAGATAGACAAAAAGTTTATTAGCTCCCGGGAAACGCACGGAACGCCCGCCGCAAAGCACCACTACAACTGTTTCCTCCATAGCCCCTCACTTACCATATATTTATAATTAAAAACACACTATTCCGCAGTAGCAGCAACCTCTTCGGTAACTTCGCTCTCAACCTCAACAGGCTTAGGTGTTTCGGGAACTGCATCCGTTTTCAAGGACAAATTCAAACGTCTTTCAGCAAGGCTCATTGCAACAATCATCCCCTTGACTTTGTCACCCTCGTGTAAAACATCTGTCACATTAGCGATTTTTCTGTCAGCACATTGGGAAATATGAATAAGTGCGTCAACACCGGGAATAACAGTCGCAAAAGCACCGAAACTCTTAATTGCAATAACGGTAGCCTCTACCATATCGCCGAGTTTATAGTCATTTGTGAATTTAATCCAAGGGTCATCTTCTGCTTTTTTATATCCCAAAGCGACTTTGTGTTTTTCTTTGTCAATCCTCTTTACAAAAACTTCAATTTCTTGTTCGATTTCAAAAACATCTTTCGGGTGATTAACACGAGAGTAGGAAATTTCGGAAATATGAACCATTGCGTCAACAACGCCCAAATCCACAAAAACACCGTAATTTGTGAAAGATTTCACTTTTCCTTTGAAAACAGAACCTACCTCGGTTGTTTCCCAAAATTTTGCCATATCAATGGATTTCTTGGAAGCTGCTCTGATTGAACCCAAAGCACGACGACGACTTTCGTTGACGTCAAGCACTCTGAATGTACATTTTTGCTTTAAAACAGTATTAAAATCGGTATCTTTCGGCATACCCGTCTGACTTGTGGGAACAAAAACACGCAAGCCCACCTGTTGCCCGCCTGCGTTAAGCAGAGCAACTAAAATGCCGCCGTTCACAACATTTGTAATAACACCGTTAAGTATAGTTTGTTCATTTTTTGCTTTAACCAACGTATCAAAAGAAGCCGTTTCGCCCAGTTTTCTACGGGAGAGTAACACAGTCCCATCAGCATCGTTAATCTTTGTAACAACAACTTCAATCTCGTCACCGACTTTAAATTCGTCAGCGGGAGCAAGTTCTGAAAGGGGAATATATCCTGTTTGTTTAGTACCCGTATCAACAATAATTTCCTTGTTGTTCACAGACGCAACTATCCCCTTTACCCTTTCACCGTTATGCAACTTCTTAAAAGACAGTTTCAAAGCCTCTTCAAAGTCAAAAATTTCCTCCGTTACAGGGATACAGGTTTCGGTTGCCATAATTTATTGTTCTCCTTTTATATATTTTGCGACACTTTGTATCACATATGAGGGTGTAGAAGCACCTGCAGTTATTCCGATTTTACGGGCATTTTCAAACATCTCCCTATTTAAATCTCCCGCATTTCGGATATGATAGGTTTTACAATATTTTCGTGATATTTCAACCAACTTAATCGTATTCGAACTGTTGTAACCGCCGATTACAAATACCACATCGGAATCTTTTGCAATCTCTTCGGTTTCTTTCTGTCGAAGATAAGTAGCTTTACAAATAGTGTTATATTGCACAAAGTCAAGATTATACTTTTTTAATATTTCAACTGACTTTTCCCAATCATCTGTATTATAAGTCGTTTGACTTATAATTGCAATATATTTTTTTAAAATTTGTGAACTTTTTACTAAAAAATCCTCTAAAACAGCGGAATTGTGGAAAACCTTGTAACATATTGTACAATAAGATACTATTCCTTTTATTTCAACGTGTTCCTCTTCGCCCATTATAAACACCATATCAGTTTCTAATTCAGAAACTGTTTCCAGAATGTGTTTAACTTTAGGGCAAGTAGCATCTTTTCCGCCTTTAAGTAAAATTTCATTTCGTATGTCAAACGTTGCACCGTGAGAAGGCAAAATACAAATCTCATCAGGACATAATTCCGCCGCCTTTGTTATCACCCTCACACCTTTTTGTTCCAACTCCATACAAACATCTGAATTATGTATAATTTCACCGAGAGTTGCTATCTTTCGATTTTTTTCTAACTCATTGTACACTATTTTTAAGG
The DNA here is from genome assembly GCA_031262245.1 of Oscillospiraceae bacterium. Lineage (GTDB taxonomy): Bacteria > Bacillota > Clostridia > Oscillospirales > Ruminococcaceae > BNZF01. Next base: position 8,764 of record JAISIJ010000410.1, read on the forward strand.
CTCTGTCAACACCAAAACAAAAGCCTGCTTTTTGTGCAATTCTTACAATTTTATCTTTTTCCATAATTTTTTTCTTTATTTTTTATTTTTTTATGTTATAATATAGAGTATGAAAAAAATATTTTATTATTTAACAGCCCTATGTTTAACAATTGCTGTATGTTCTGCTGATAAAACGGTTTTTGCTGTACATAATGCTGTTAATTCTGACGGTGTAGCGGCAGCTGCCGCAAAAAATGCCTACACATTAACCATTGAACCCGTAAACGGCAATTTAGGCACAATTATCTTAGATGATGAGGATAAGACCATTGAATTCGGTGTTTATATCATCAATCACGATGATGTCCCCGTAACAGGGATTGAATTTGCTGTATATTCAGAAAGTGAATATCTGCCGATTAGTGTAATTGAACCTATCTCGCCTGTTGATGTAGACCCGCTGTATGGTTTTGCCTTTAATTTGCAACCGGATTACAGCTATGGTTTCATTGAACCGCAAATCAAAAAAAGTACAAATATTTCCGGTGAACTGCTTTATCAATCTGAATATCCTGTTATTTTCGGACAGGTTTTGTTTCCGTCGTTTTTATTTCCAAACGGACAACTCCCTGTGCCTTATTCAAAAGATAAATTCCTTGCCCATTTCAATGTCACTATCGACAAAGACACTCCCACGGGTGCATATGTGCTGGATTTTGACGATTATTTCACGCAAATCAACTATAACCAAACAACCCTTACAACTCAACCGTTTACCGTAAATGTTCGTCAGCAGATAAAAATTTCAGATATTATCGCTGTTATAAAAGCGACTAAACCGCAAACGCCGTATAATGCAAAATACGACATTAATAAAGACGGCAGTGTAAATGTTTTTGACGTTGCATTAATCAAGCGTGAATATCTCTCTATGAATTCTTAACAGTTTTGTCCTTAATGCTCTCTTCGGAAATTTTAATCAAATTCAGCAATGATGCCGCATAGTCGGGATAATCTCTCGAAAGTGTAGTAGTTGTTGCATAAAGCGTTTCAAAATCCTTAACATAGTCATTGTCGCCGATTGGAATACCACTTGAGGCGGCTTTGATGTGTGCCTCGGATATGGCAATAATTGAATTTGCACTGTCATTTGCAAGGACTTTGTGAATACGAAACAATTTCTGGTCATTTTGCGGATTAGCATTATATACTATCCTAAACAGCTTATAAGTGGAAAGCATTAAATATGAGCAAACACATTTAATAAGCGTTATAGATTTTGAACGTTGAGAAAGGGAAATCAACAAATTAATGGAATTGTTAATTATTTTCCTGTTGTACGCAATAACTCCGTTGTCAGGGAAATTATCCAATCCGATATTGTCGGGAATATCTTCAACATTAATAATTTTCCCTTCGGGGTCAGGCACTCGCCCCAAAAGATAGTCGCAGGAAACACCGTAATAGTCTGCAACTTTCAACAAAAACGTCAGCGAACATTCCCGAATACCTTTTTCATAATGCGAGAGCAAGGCTTGGGAAATACCCAAATCAACAGCAACCTGTTTTTGGGATAAACGGCGTTCTTTTCTTAAAAGCGAAAGTATTCTGGAAAAATCCAGCGGATTTGGATTTTCTCTGCTCTCGTCATCATTTTGATATCTGTTCACAATATCTCCTTAAAAAGTCACAACATTTATAAAAAGTTACAATATATAATCAAAAGTTACAAAATTATTATATTACACTCTGTATAATAAGTCAAGCAAAAAATTATAGTAATTATACACAAAAATCCTAATTATTTTTTATACTTACATAAAAAAATATTACCACGAACTAAGTTGGTGGTAATATTTTTCGGAAATTAAAAATATACTATTTTGTAGACATTTCTTTCCTGCAGTCAGCACAAACAGATTTACCCTTAAAATCATTCAGGTTTTCGTTAGAACCACAGAACACACAAGAAATTCTATACTTTTTAAGTATCAATGATTCGCCTTCGGTAAAAATTTCTACGGGGTCTTTTTCAGCGATGTCTAACACACGTCTGATTTCAATCGGAATAACTATTCTGCCTAATTCGTCAACTTTACGAACTATACCGGTACTTTTCATTTTTTCACCCCCTTGTGTTTATAATATACAATTTTTTTCGACAAAAGTCAAGAAAAAATTATTTGTTAATTTAACTATTTTTTTCAAATACGTTTTGTATACTTTGACGAAAACTTCATAAATTGTATATTTTTCGTTAAGAAAAAGTGAATATTATGTTGATTTTTATATTTTTTGCTAAACTTTTTTTGTTTTGGAGTGATTATTATTTTAAAATATATTTTTTCCGGAATGATAATCTTAGGTGTAATTTGTGGAATTATAAAAGGTAATATTTCGGCAGTATCGGAATCTGTTCTAAGCGAAGGTGTTAATGCAGTTGAATTGGCAATTTATATGCTGGGCGGAATGTGTGTTTGGGGTGGGATAATGCGAATTGCACAAAAATCAGGGCTTTGCGAGAAACTTTGCACGCTTTTTCGTCCTGTTTGCAGACTTCTTTTCAAAGGTCTTAACCCCAAAGGCGAAGCTTTTTCTGCAATTACCCTTAATATTACAGCAAATCTTCTCGGTCTTGGCAATGCCGCAACCCCTTTCGGCATAAAAGCTATGCAAGAAATTGAAAAAGAGGAAAAAACAGACACTAAAGCAAGCAATAATATGATTACCTTTACTGTCCTAAATACAGCCTCAATTACATTAATACCCACAACTGCTTGTATGTTAAGAATGAAACATAACTCCGAAAATCCCTTTGAAATTATACCCGTTGTAATGTTAGCCAGTGCAAGTATCCTTATTCTTACTCTGACTGTTACTTTAATTGTAAATAAAATCAGAGGTGACAAATGAAGTTTACAGACTATATTCTGCCGCTGATAATTTGCGGTATTCTGATTTATGCACTCTTGAAAAAAGTGGATGTTTGGAGTGAATTTGTCGCCGGAGCAAAAGAGAATATTTTGGTAACAATGGAAATTCTCCCCGCTCTAATCGGACTTCTCCTTGCCGTCGGAATTTTCAGAACTTCAGGTGCAATCGACTTAATCACAACTGCAATTTCTCCGATTTTGAGATTTTCCGGCTTTCCCTCCGAATGTGTGCCGCTTGCGTTAATCCGCCCCATTTCAGGCTCGGGTGCATTGGCTACTTTCGAGAATATTCTCACAAACTGCCCCCCCGACACTTTTCCCGGGCGAGTTGCAAGCGTTATGTATGGCGGCACAGAAACAACTTTCTACACTTGCACCGTCTATTTCGCCGCAACTAAAGTCCGCAAACTCCGTCACACTATTCCCTGTGCCTTAGTCGGAGATATTTTCGGTCCCCTCCTCTGTGTTTTCATCGTTCTATTGTTCTTTTAGGTTTACATCTATCGAAGTTCCCTAATTCTTTTCATAGTTTACACTTTTTAGGCTTTGGCTTAACTTTTTTTCCTTTCTACTCGTTTTAGAGTATTACACCTCTCGAAGTTCCCTAATACTTTTCATAGTTTACACTTTTTAGGCTTGGCGTGACTGTATGTGAAAAATCCCCTTTTTCAAAGGGCATTTTTTTGCGTACTAGGGTAGATATTTGTTATTTTGAGAGGTAGGAAAGTGTTTTTATATTTTTCTGTAAACCCTACATTTCCGTTCATAATAACAAATATCCAACACAGTACGCTTAAAAAAAGCACCCGAAACGGGTGCTTTTTTCACACTAAGTTAAACCACCGTCAACTTAAATGCCAACTACCACAAGTTGTAGAGAACTTCGATAGCCGCCGCCCCTGCAACTATCAGAAAACTAAAGCCCCTTGAGAAAGGGGCTTTAATATACTTTGTTCCAATGTCAGCTAAAGTGCCAACTACCACAAGTAGTAGGGAACATTACTCTGACACTAATAGAAAACTATTATCTTTTTTTGCGAGCTGTGAATGCTGCACCAACTGCAAGACCGATTACTGCAAGAGCAGCTAAAGCACCGGTTGTGTCGCCTGTAGGAGGAGCATCGTCAGTACCGCCTGTACCGTCTGAAGGAGTTGTTACGGGTGTACCATCTTCAACAGGACCTTCGTCAGGAGTTTCAACAGTTGTTACTGTAGGAGGAGCGGTTGTAACTGTAGGAGCTTTGGTTGTTACTGCAGGATATACAGGGGGGTCATAACCGCCGCCACCGCCGCGAGTTGTTGTAACTGTTGCTCTGGTAGTTGTTGTAGTATCACCGAGTTTAGTGGTTGTTGCAACTGTAGTTGTTGTAGTATCACCGGGTTTTGTAGTTGTTGCAAGTGTGGTTGTAGTTGTAGTAGATGTTGTTGTTGTAGTTGTAACTGTTTTTTCAGATGCTAATACTACAGTAGGAGCGATACCTTTAAGTGTACCGGAATCAGCAGCATATGCTCCGCTTTCGGGGAACGCATAACCGATAGGAAGACCTACGTTTGAGTTTACAGCAGTTCTAATGTCATAGTTAACAACGAATTTGATATCTTCAGCATCTTTTTCAGCTGCTTCAGCATCATATTCAACATAGTAATAAACTGTTAAATAGTCAATACCTGCTTTGATTTGTTCAGCAGTGAAAGCAGTTTCTTGAGCAACACCGTAAGAAGGAGCAGTTTGGTCAGAACCTACAACTCCGGCTAAACCATCCATAGTAGTTGCAATAGTTGAACCATTAAGAGCAGCGTAAGGATTGTTCATTGCATTAACTTCGCCGAATGATACTTCTGTATCAAGAATTTTAGCACCACTTGCTAACACAACAGTAGGATTAAATTCTGCACCTGAAGTAATTTCAACACCTTTGATAAGAGTTGTGATAGAAGAGAAGTAAGAAACGTTATCAGATTGAACAGCAAATGTTACAGGAACTATCTTATAGTAACGACCTGTGGGTGCCCAACTTGCATCAAGAACTTCACCCTCAACTTTATAATTTGCAGGAGTACCGTCAGCGTTAAGAGCAACAGCTGATTTATCCTCATATGATTGACCGTTGAGGTTAATAATGCGTGCATTATAATTTACAGCAGTAACATTAATTGTAAGAGAATCGGATTGTGAGGGGTCATCTGCACAAGTAGCAATGATTTCAACAGGACCGCCGATTGTAACACCTGTTACAATACCGTCTGCGTTAACAGTCGCAATAGAGGGATCTGAAGAAGTCCAAACAATCTCGTGACCTTTTGTATCAACAGCGTCAAGGTCTAATGTTCCGCCGATTTCAACAGTATTAACTGATTTATCGGTAATGGTTACGTTACAATCAGCAAGAATTTCGAGGTAGAAAGGTTGGAAACCGAAACTTTCGTCAACCGGCTCGCCGTCAACGGTATGACGAAGATAGCTTACATCGGTATAAATATCTAACGCATACATACCGGGAGCCATACCTTCGGGAATATCAAAGTGAAGAACACCGAAAGTTTTCATTCTGTCAGTAACAGTTGCGAAAGGAAGTTCAACATTTTGAGGACCGCCTGTTAAGGGGTCTGCAAGTTTTGAAGCAGAGTTAAACGTTACAGCGGTTTGTGACGCACCTGCAAAACCTGTAAGCAATGTGGTTTCGGAAACATTTGCCCAAGTGTTAGCAGCTGTATATTTTTTAACAGTAGAGCTAACGTTAGTGCCGTTAATCAAATTTTTGTAGTAAGGGTCGTTGTAGTTGGGAGCATAAGAACCAAAAGTGTTGATTAAGCTGAAATCAACATTATACTCTGCCCACTTTGAATCGGGTTTAATACCAACTTGGAATTGTAATGCCTCTGTCGCAATAGTTTTAGCATCAGGGTCTGTGCCTGAATAAGCATACAAACCGAGGTCAATACTTTGTGCTGCATAGCCTTTTTCCAATGTCAAAGTATTGAAATGGTCTCTTTTGCGGTTTGCTGCAACCGCCTCGTCTTCGTCAATCACACCGTTAACATTTAAATCACGGTAATAATCTACAGTTTTGGGAAGAGTTGCATTTGAATACAACATTGTGGGGTCGCCGGGAGCAGAATTTGATAAACCTTTCATATCAACTAATGATTGAGCTTTATGACCTGTAGCATCATCTGTTGTATATGTGCCGAGACCGGTATCGAGCATTGTTTGCTCAAGTGAGAAGTAGAGCGGAGCGGTTGCAATTGCTGCATCGCCTCCCGCAGATGCCGGCATAAACAAACTGCTTGTTGCAGTTGTTGCTAATACTATAGCAGCAGCCAGCGTGACTAATTTTTTCATTAGGACTTCCTCCTTAGTAATACACTTAAAAATATGGATATTACAACTCACCCATATCAAGAGAATTATAATAATCACTATTTTATCACTGTTTATACATACTGTCAAGCTTTTTTTTTATAAAATCAACATTTTTTTTAATTCTCTACATATTGTAATATTTCCGCAACAGGTGTTACATTTTGTACCTTGCGGATAAAATTAAACAAATAAAGTTGTGCAATTCCCTGAATGTCAAAAAATTCTTTCGGGAATCCATTGGGATAATATTCCTTAACCGCTTTTTTTATCCAAACATCAACAGGGAAAGCCTCTGTTTTATACAACCCGTACAATAAAACACAAGCCGCAACTTTATCCCCGACACCGTAAATCTTTTTCAAATCCTCTGCGGTGGTGTTTTTATCCAAATTCACCTCACCGCTCAAGATTTTTTCAGCACAGTCTTTGAGATATTTATCTCGAAAACCCAGTCGAAACGGAGATAAATCATTATCATAAATATCTCGGGGAGTAGGGAAACGATTAAATTGTTGACATATATTTTTCAAAATGCCCTTAATACGTTTTATATTGTTATTTTGCGAGATTATAAAAGACACCAAAGCTTCCCAACTGTCTTGCCGCAACAACCTCATTCCGGGAGAAAATTCCACGGCTTTTCTCATTGTTATGTCTGTTGACAGGGTATCCTTTATGTAATTATAGTTTTTGCCTAAATCAAAATATTTATACCAAATATTTGTGTAGTCAAATTCTGTAGCATTTAATAGTATAAATTTGTCACCATCTTGTAATATCTCAAGATAATTAT
>JAISIJ010000351.1 GCA_031262245.1 Oscillospiraceae bacterium
CGGCAATTCGGCAACCACTCTTCCCAAATTCTCGTATTTACTTCCTGCAAAGCGTTCGGCATCGCTCCTCTGCACGGGAAAATCGCCCAAATATTCGCCGGTATTTCCTTTGTTTCAAAAGTTTCAAAACCGCTCGAAATTTCGCCGTCATTAAAATCGTCGGCAATCATATATTTGAAAATCTTGCTGTCCATACTGTTTTCAAAACATATACCGTATTTGCCGCAAACCTTCTCGCCATCGCCGTTTTTATAATGCTCAGTCCAGAATTTCGGGATTTCGCTGTATGATGTATCGCTGTTAAATTCCTTAATTTTGCCGACCACCGTAAATTCCGATTTTGTTTCAATTTTGTACACCATAACATTACCGCCTTCCAATTTAAATTTAATTTTCAGAGGTGCACAAAATTTCAAATTTGCACTCTCTTTTTTTACTGACGAAGGAGAAATTCCGTGAAAACGACTGAACGCTTTTGCAAAGCTGTCGGGTGAATCGTAACCGTATTTTACAGCAACATCAATGATTTTTACATCACTTGACGCCAGTTCAATACCTGCCAAAGTCAGCCTGCGATTGCGGATATACTCGCCGAGTGTAAACCCGCAAAGAATCCCGAAAGCACGCTGAAAATGGAAACTCGACACGAACGCTCGCTTTGCAATTTCGTCATAATCAAGCTCTTCCGTGAGGTTGTCCTCAATGTAGCAAACAGCATTTTGTATCCCTTGCAACCAGTCCATAATCCACCTCGTTTCTCGTTATTTCTCTTTGTCTGATAATATTATAGTACACAAATTTGTAAGTTGCCCGACTTTTTGTGCTTAGTTTTGACTGATATTTAATTATTCCTTTTTTAATAATTATAGTCCCGTTCTTGTATAAAATTAGCAAAAAGCTCAAAGTTGCTTTTTATTGAAAGTAACTATCGATATAACCAATAACAATACAATGCCGCAAGTGCAAACTATTATAGCCGGAATAAAATCCGATACTGATTTTTGTGAGCTTAGTAGATTCAAGGTGTCGCTTGCAAGTATGATAGGGTTATATTTGTTTACATACGGAATTATATTTAACAAACTCATCGCAATAATTACACCGAAACAAGTAAATAAACTGCCGTAGAAATTTTTTAGAAGTATGCCGCCTAAAATCAATAAACTAATCAAAAATTCTCCGAATAACCAAAGCGAAAGAAATGCTGAAAATGCGTTGTAAATAACATCGTCAGCCCAAATATACTCCGTATACGCATAGCAAATTCCAAGACAAAGCAAATAGCTTGCTGTCCACAGAACACTTGCCGATAAAAATTTAGATAATATAACCGTGTGACGTTTCATACCTTTTGTCAAAAGATTAATCAACGTTCCCCTGCTGAGTTCATTTGCCGTAATTCCGCAAAAAATAATAATCAAAGTCAACATACCCGTTTGACCGACATTTTTGAAAAATTGTGCCCACGAATCCAATGCGGAGGGTTCAGGCAAGGTTATTTTCAAATCATCGCCTAACTCCATACTGTTGATTAATTCCGGCAGTATTTTAGCAGTCAACGGACTTGTAACACCGAAAAAAATGAATACAATCGCTAAAACGAATACTCGGAGGGTGCGTAAACTTTCGACAAACTCTTTTTTAGTAAATGCAATAAAAGATTTCATTTTGTCACCCCCAAATACAAGCTCTCAATAGTAGGTTTCAGTACCTCAAATTTTAAAGGCAAAATATCATTTGCAGATAAAACTTTGAGAATTTCCCGCTGTGTGGTTTCTCTGTTTGCCGTGCGTATAATCAATACAGTATCCGGTGAATTCGCATCATTTATAAGTTCCGGGAACGCTGAAATAAATTGTTTTTTGTCCGCAGATGAAGAAAATTCTATAAGGACAGAATCTGATTGATGTTTTGCACGAAGCTCCGGCAACGTTCCTGACAATACGATATGTCCTCCGTTGAGAACCGCCACACTGTCGCATATATGTTCAACATCAGAGAGTATATGTGTGGAAAAAATCACGGTGCTTTTTCCTTTGATTTGCTTTAAAATATCTAATATTTCTTTTCTGCCGGTCGGGTCAAGTGCGGAGGTAGGTTCATCGCAAATTAAGAGTTTCGGTTCATTTAACAATGCCTGTGCCATACCCAATCGTTGTTTCATTCCGCGTGAAAAAGAGCGGATTTTTTTATTAATATTCTTTGATAGCCCAACCATATCCAAAAGTTCGGAAACACGTCGAATGTTATCATTGTTATTCATTCCCGTAATTTCTCCGCACAACCGCAAGTATTCATTCGCTCGCATATAGCCGTAAAATTCCGGCACATCCGGCAAATAGCCGATGTGCCGATTTGTTTTTGTTTCTCCGAATGAAACTTTTTCGTTGCACACAAAAATATCTCCGCTGTCGGACGGCAACAACCCGAGAATCATTTTCATAGTTGTGGTTTTGCCTGCACCGTTTGCACCGATAAAGCCTAAAATACTGCCTTCCGGGACATCGAAAGAGATGTTGTCAATAATTTTTGTCGCCCCGAAACTTTTTGTTAACCCTTTGACTGCCAATGTGTTCATCATTTATCATCCTTTCCGATTTTATCATAAAATCAAAAAACTGTTGCATTTGTGATTTTACTTATCCGAATTTTGCAAAAAATTTATTTGTATCAATTATGCAGTCGGCATTTTCCGCAATAGTTTTATCGTCCCACTCCCACCATTTTACTCTTTGCAGGATTTCAATTTGCTCAGGAGTAAATCTATAACGCAAAATCTTATTGCAACCAACAACAATAGCATAAGGCGGAACATCTTTTGTAATAATAGCACCTGTCCCGAGAATAGCTCCGTTTCCAATTTTAATATTATTTGTTGTGTTTATAAAAACATTAGCACCAATCCAAACGTCATTTCCAATTTCGCATTTGCTGAGTTTAATACTATTGTTTTCAACATTTAAATTATCTTTTATTTTATCATAAAACAGTGCAAGTTTTTCATTGTCAACATTATGTTCAAGAAATATTTTTTCAAGCTCAAAGTTGTTTACAATTGAAAGCATATTCATTTGATGATTAGCACGAATTTCGAGCGAATGATGTATTGAACAAAAACTACCGATACTTTTAATGTGTTTTTGAGGGAAATTTTCTTTAGTTCAACCTGTGTGCCTCCCTACTTTGATATTATTAAATATAATATCAAAAGGATATAATTTTTGAGCATAATAGACAAAATCTTCATATTTTTCAAATCCGGCATTTTGAATTTTTTCAGATATATCTGTATTTTGGGCATTTACCAATATAACAATGTAATAATCGGAAGGTTTCATCTCGCCTTGTTTTTGCAATGAATCCCAATTATATACCGGTTTATCCATAAATTTTTCATTTTCTTTAGCAAAACTTGTAACAAAAAATTCAATAGGAAATTTTAATTTTGTGAAGTTATTAAAGGCAATATCGCCTGCACCGTAGACTATAAGCTTTCTGCCTTTTATATTTTGTTGTATAATTACATTTGTTTGCCAAGTCATATTAATTATTTCTCCAATAAAATTTTTACTTTAATCTGCGTGCCATTTCAATTTCAATTTGTTGCAAAAGTCTTTCTTTATTATCATAAGCCATAACAAAATCCTCAAAAATCTGTATGCGTCTTAAATCATAAATATCCTTATCTCTGTTTTTAAATATTTTGATTTTTTTTATGATATTAAGATTAGTAAATTTAAAGCCGTTGAAGAAGAAGTAATAATTATCGTCATAAAGCAAAACATCATCTTTGAAACCCAAGTTATTGTCGATGGAAAAATTTTCCCAGCGGATTTCCAATTTATTGGAAATCCGCTTGCCCTTTTCGTCCATTAATAATTTTTTTCGCATAGGTGCTGAAATTACAATATCTATATCGTTTGTCTTTTTTATTCCGAATATCTCCATAGCAGAACTGCCGACAATAACAACATCTTCTGTCGGTACATTGTTAACATCACACCAGTATCTTAACTGTTGGAGATTATTAATGAATTCAGAAGAAAAATTATTATGAAATATCTTACAAGCACAGTCAATATTATTATTTGAAAACAATATGTGTTTCATTTTTATAAACTCAGATTTTGAATCGGAAGCGTGCATTACAATCGGAGTTTCCAGTATATCCGGATACAATGAGTCACGTATTTGCAATTTAAATTTTGTTAATTTTTCATAAAATTCTTCATTTGTATATTCAAAATCTTCGTCTGAAACTAAAATTACTTTAAAATAAAGCGGCGAAAATTTTAATGCTTCGATTTTTCTTTCGATAAATTCACTTTCACGGAAAGCATTGTCGTATAATTCATAAATGATATTATCAAAACCGAAATAATTATTAGTAAAATCGAGTGTTACATCTCCGACAACCGTGAAATGTTTCAACAGTTGTTTGTGTATATATTCCCAAGATTCTTCTATAGGTGAAAACAATATACAAATACCGAGATTGCCGGCATAAACATCGGAAAATCCTCTTAATATTGAAATTTTATCCTGTACATTAAAACCGTAATCAATAATATTTTTAAAAGTGAATTTGTAGCTTTGACCTTCCGGCTCTTGTTTAACATAAACGTCTTTACCGCAAGCCAAACATCCGGCAAGCCTATGAAAGCCGTTAAGCAATCCGTTATCTTTATCAACCGAAATATATTTTTCCTGTTTAAAATCCTCTGAAATTATACTGTTTATAATTTCACGGCAAGTTTTTAAATAATTCGTCAAACCCGCTTTAGGATTGTCCGAGAAGAAGTTAATAGGTTCTTCGGCGTTGTTATGTGCCAACAAATATCTGCTGTATAAACTTTGATGATGAGTATTTTCTATATTATTGAAAATATCTTTCATTAATAAATATCGGAAAATAACGTCAACGCGTTTACTGCTTACAAGTTTGTTCGGCGATATTTTGATGACTTCTTCGTATAATTTTGTAAAATCAGTTTGTTCATATGTTGTTGTGAATCCATATGAACTCCAATAATGTGTATTATCTTTCGGAAGAATAATTTTACATTCGGGAACGCCGATATTTTTCAATTCGTTAAATATTATTTCTCCGATTTTAATATTTAAATTAGCAATAACTATATAATCAAAATCAGTAAATTCTTTTAAATAGCTTGGTTTTCGTATTTTCCCGAAAGGGAAATTATTTTTTTCAGCATTTTTATCAATAAAAAACAAAACCTCACAATAATTTTGAAGTCTTACTTGATTGAAATAATTAGAACCTGCACCGCCTGCTCCGTAAATTAAAATCTTACTGTCTTTCGGGACAGAACCAAAAGGGAAAATGGAATAACTTTGCATTTTAATCCTCTTTTCATTAGTAAAAACGAGATGACTGCATTATATAGTCAATTAATTTCAAAACACTTAAAGTGTTGTGAAATTGCCGTGCGAAAGCACGGCTGCTCGCAAAGCGAGCAAATTGATGTATACACGAGATTAGTTTTTTGCGGCTTGCCGCAAAGGCGAAAAAATTTATTTTTTCGCAGAAAAGCCTGAAAGGCTTTTCAACTTAATCGACTATATATATCGTTAATTATATCACAATATAAAATATTTTGCAATAGTATATTTTGCACAAAAAAGCGAATATATTTTGTGAATATTTACGAAATTATGGTTCAAAACAAAATATGTAAAAATCCTGTTTGTTAAAGAGTATAAATTTAGTCAAGGCAAAAGTTACCAAGTCAAAAAATGATTATAATAAAGTAAAAGGGGGAATACTAAAGATGAATATGTGACGAGGTTGTAAATATATGAATTTTAACAATAAAGTGGTAATTACGGGGATTAATACGAACAAGCTGATTGTATTAAAAGAGGAAGAAAAAATTGAATTACTCAAAGAGATAAGAACCAATGGGAGCAAGGCGGCAAGAGATAAGCTGATTAGCGGCAATTTACGTTTGGTATTAAGTGTAATACAAAAATTCTCCAACAGAGGAGTTGACATAGAGGATTTATTTCAGATAGGTGTGATAGGGCTTATTAAGGCGATTGACAATTTTGATTTGGAAATCGGAGTAAGATTTTCAACATATTGTGTTCCGATGATTGGCGGGGAAGTCAGGCGATTTTTGAGAGACGGCGGACCCGTTAAGGTATCAAGAACGATTAAAGATATGTCATATCGTGCAATGCAGGCGAAAGAAAAACTTTTGAACGAGAGTCAGCGTGAACCGACTATTGAAGAGATAGCAAAAGAGATAGATGCTCCGAGAGAAGAAGTTGTTATGGCACTTGAAAGCATAACCGAGCCTATGTCGCTTTATGAACCTGTTTTTTCCGAATCCGGTGATACACTTTTTGTTATGGACCAAGTTTGCGACAAAGACAACGTTGACAGTCTTTTGAATGAAGTTGCTTTACGGGAAGCGTTAAAAAATCTTAAACCTCGTGAGAAAAAAATTCTGCATTTAAGATTTTTACAAGGCAAAACACAAATTGAAGTTGCCGAAGAAATAGGCATTTCTCAAGCACAGGTTTCCAGACTTGAAAAAAATGCTCTCGAAAATATCAAGCAGCAAATATAGTTGGAAAAACTAAAAGCCACCGCCGAAATTATTTTCGGCGAGTGGCTATACTATACATAAGATGAAAAAATTTTTCGGTTATCATTTTGTTTGGGATAGTAGGGTTCATATCCTTTGATTATTTCTTCAACTTTTGAAATATCTTTAAACATCGGCGAAAAGAGGAGGATAATAAAATCTTCACAGAGATATTCGGGTTCGATATTTCGGATAGGAATGTTATTTTTTATTGCCATATGAAACAGGTCGGTGGTTTCGGAGTTCCAATGGGGGGATTTTAATTTTTGCAAAAGCGGAAGAATTGAGGCTAAATCGGATTTGATATTTTTTTCTATGTATTCGTTGCAAAAATCAAGACTTTCCAAAATATTATAATTAGGACTGCTTGACCCGAACATTGACATAATATGTTTAAACTGTTCACGAAAACCATTGTGAACAGTATGAATATATGCCGAACCGGTCTGTCCCGGAAGAGTTTTAAAGCCGCTGTCGCAAGTGAAATCTGCACCGAGGTGAATGGGGTGCTGCGTTTTTTCATAAAAAGCGAGATGAGTTCCGTGTGCATTATCAACTGTCAGAAAACTGTTTTTTTTGCGGACAATTTCCGATATATCTTTTATGTCCGCAATTCTTCCGAAGTAGTCGGGACTTGTTAAAAACACGGCGGAATTATCCGAAATCATCTCAAAATTTTCAATTTGTTTCGGGATAATGTTTAAGATTTTGCAGATATTGAAAAAGGAAGTGTGCATTTCGCCGTAAAAGAAAATTTCACGTTTACGCATAAGATAAACAAGAGTTTGGATACAAAGAGTACAGCCGCCGGCAGAGAAAAAGGTGTCGGCGGTGTTAAAAAGTTTTGATGCTCGGCGTTCGTCTTGGAATATAATTCCTTTAGCCTTATAAAGACAGTCAGCACCTTGTATTTCTGTTATATCACGAGTATTTAAACTCTTATGTTCGGTTTTCCCGCTGAAAAAACTATCCGAGAAATCAAGTCCTTTATGCCCGGGCATATGACATCTGATTTTGTTTTCGGCGGCATATTGTTCTGAAAATTCTTTAATCATTTAACTGTCTTAAAATTCTGTGTAACGGTGAATTTTTCGTCTTTTTTAATTTCAACATAACCGCTGTCGGGGTGGGAGATATTGGGACAATCAATCATTCCTGTCATAGGTTCGGGGCAGAAATAGCCCTTGTCGCCGTTATCGTTCCAAAAAATCCAGAATTTATAGGTATCCCCTACAGTATATTTGATGCCTTTTCCGCTTTTTTTATCTTTTAAAACAACAGCGTTTTCGCCGGCAGCATTTTTTTCTATATAATACATATCATTATTGATAATCGAAAGGGTAGGGGTTTTCGTTCCGTTTACGTATTCTTTGTCATAGTCAGAAAGTTCGGCAAATTCAAGTGATGGCAGATTTCTGTCGTCAAGCAGACATTTTTTCCCGAGATTAACGGTAATTGTCTGGTCTTTTTCCTCTGCACCCTCAACAAAAGGTGAGTTCATTGCAGTATGTGTTGCCATTGAAACAGGCATAGCTTTGTCGCTGTTATTGGTTAAAGCTACTTTATAATCTAAACCGTTTTTTGAGAGTTTAAAGGTGTATTCCGCCGTAAATGCTATAGGAAAACAACCGAACATCTCATCATTTTCATCGAAAACATAGCTTGTCTTAACGAAAGCTTCGTCAGCCGCCGCACCGTGTGCGACTAAGTTGTGAACTCTTTTGTGCAGAAAACCGTGAAGATGTGTATTTTCGGGTGGCGGGATATTCACAGGCAACTGATATTCGCCGTCGGAAGTTTTAACAATGCCGTCACGGAAACGGTTCGGTAGATAGAGTGTCGGCAGTCCCCAAACTTCTGCGGATTGTCTTATAACCTCGCTGTCTTGGTCTTTGTATCTGAAAAATTCAATTCCGTGTTCGTCGTCGTGTAATCTTATTACATTTGAGCCTAACTCGAAAGCAACTGTTGCCGTGTAGCCTCCTGCCTGCATTTCAACTACTCTTGTGCCGTTCCAATCGGTTATTTTTGTTTTTCCCAATTTTATATTTCTCCTACTGTGTAGATGTTTCGGATTGTATACTATATATATGTATGTTTCTATGAATTTAACTCGTAAACTTGTTTAGTAACAGTTATAACTGCCGATAATAGATATAGTGTAGGTATCAGATACTATATCACAGATATGCCGATAATAATTATAGTGTAGGTATTAGATATTATATCGCAGATATGCCGATAATAATTATAGTGTAGATTAGATATTATAATCACAGATAAAATCCCCGAATAACTGCTGATATAGTATTTTAACACATAAAAAATTAAATTACAATATTTTAAATAAAAATTTTTTTTTAAAATTATTAATTTTTTATTAATAAAAGTGTTTA
>JAISIJ010000015.1 GCA_031262245.1 Oscillospiraceae bacterium
TACCATTGCGATTAACATTGATAAAATTTTCTTCATCTTTTTCGTTCCTCCGAAATAAATTAAAATTCTGCAAAAAAATTGCTACCAGTATTATAACATATTTGGCGAAGTTTGTCAAGAGGGAATTTAAAAATTTGAAGAGAAAAATTTAATAAAAAGAGCGACACTATTGCCGCTCTTTTCGTGTGTTATAACATATTTCACTATGCTGCATTTGGTAATGACGGAATTTTCTTTACAATAAATTGTGCGAGTTTTATTGCATCGTCTGCATCGGATTTTGTATTCCCATCGCCGTTGCAGTCAGAGTTGGCGAGTGCAATGCCGATAAGCCGTGCACCTGTCACTCCCACAACGTGCTTGCAAAGCATTACGAGGTCAACAATATTTACGGCATTGTCGATGTTTACGTCACCGATTTGAGTTGGTTTAATGGGTTCTGTTGGCATTTCGCTGATGTCGGCAAAAAAAATGCCCTTTTCAACTGCATAGATTTCTGCATATGAATCTTTAATGCCGTAAATGGTGAGGTCGGGGCAATCGCTAAACGCACTATAACCAATTTCAGTAACACTGTCAGGAATTGTCACAGACATTAACGAAGTGCAATCCTCAAACGCAAAGTTACCGATTGATGTAACGCTATTTGGTATGGTAACAGACGTCAGCGAAGTACAATCATAAAATGTAAAATTGTCGATATAGGTAATGCTATCAGGTATAGTTACGTTCGTCAATGAAGTGCAATATTCAAACGCACCATAACCAATTTCAGTAACGCTATTGGGTAAAGTAATATTCGTCAACGAAGTGCATTCCTCAAACGCCCATTCTCCAATATATGTAACGCTGTCGGGTATAGTAATATCGGTCAGCGAATTGCAACCGGAAAACACCTTATGTCCGATTAATGTAACACTGTCGGGTATAGTAATTGAAGTAAGCAAATTGCAACCATTAAACGCATAAGACCCAATTGCTGTAACGCTATTCGGTATTACATAGCTACCTATCTTGACATTTGGATAGAAAAAAATTTGGGTAACTTTTTTATTAAACAAAACTCCGTCAATACTTGTAAAATATGGATTTTCTTCAACTACATTTATTTCAATCAGCGAAGTACACCCATTAAATGCACCATAATCGATAGATATAACGCTGTCGGGTATCGTCACAGACGTAAGCAAAGTGCAATTATAAAATATTGAATCATCTATTTCTGTAACGCTGTCGGGTATTATATAATCGACGACTTTGCCCTCAGGATATATAATGAGCTTTGTAGCTTTTTTATTAAACAAAACACCGCCAATACTAACATAATATTGATTATTTTTATCTACATTTATTTCAGTCAATGAAGTGCACCTATCAAACGCATAATTATCAATTTCAATAACATTGTTGGATATTTTAACAGATGTAAGCGAAGAACAATCCGTAAACGCACACCAACCAATTGATGTAACGCTGTCCGGTATAGTAATATCTGTCAGAGAAGTGCAACCGGAAAACGCAAAATCACCAATAGATGTAACGCTATCAGGTATATTAATATCTATTAGTGAAGTGCAGTGATAAAACACACCTTCGCCAATAGATGTAATGCTGTCGGGTATAATAATTTCAGTCAGCGAATTGCAAAATTGAAATGCATAATTGTCAATTGCCGTAACACCTTCCGGTATATTAACAGAAATTAATGAATCACAATTATAAAATGCGTCCTCATCAATCACCGTAACCTCATAATCACCTACCTCACTCGGTATATCAACATATGCGTATGAACCCGTATAATCGATAATACTTGCTGTGCCGTCATCTAAAATGCTGTAATAAAAATCTCCGCTTTTATAAACCGGTTCTGCTGCCGACACCTCTGCCACCGGGGCGGAAATGTCTGCTGCCGAAAAAGCTCCCGTCATTCCAAACGCGACCGCTGCTGCAGTTACGAACGCCAAAAGTTTCTTCTTCATTTTTCGTTCCTCCGAAATAGATTTAAATTATGCAAAAAAAATTGCTATCAGTATTATAACATATTTGGCGAAGTTTGTCAAGAGAAAATATTTTTCGGTTATTTGTTGTTTCAAGTGGGGTTTTAACATATAAAGTTTCATTTCAAGTTTTCAAAAAATTTTCAAATTCCCTCTTGACAAAATCGAATTTATAGTGTATAATTAGAATAGTGTTTTAATCACAAGCTCAAAATAGAAATAAATGCCTGTGTTTTGAATAATGCTAAAAACAAAAAAATGATTGCAATAGACATATTGTCTGTTGCTGAACATTGCATTTGCGGTTTATGTAGAAATTAATGTTAAATATTTACAAATTAAAAGCCCATCATTTTCACGATAGACTTTCAATTTTTAACAGGAATACACCGCTTATTTAATTTTTATTTGGGTCTTTGTTTGGTCTTTTATTATGCAAAAGACCTCTGAAAATCATTGTAAAACACTATAACCAAACTCGCCTAAAACCGCAATATATCGGGGTTTATCAGAAATTGTGGCGGATTGCCAAAAGTGGGGGTTATCATATAATATAAATACAAGGTAAGTGTACCCGCTTAAAACTCCGGTGGGTTACCCCTTAGTTTTCAAACTTGGACAATAGAGAAATTAATCTTTATCATCTTCAGCCGTCGACTGACCAGAGTCGGCGGTTTTTTGGTGTCTTTTTTTAGTTAACTCACACGACATAACGATTATCGTTAGAATTGCCGCTATTGTTTGAAGCGATATCGAAACAATTGTGAATATTAACATAGTCACCACCTCCTTTCGTGAGCATTGGATATTTGCTAAGCTCAAAAAGGAGAATAACACAGAGCCTGTGTCCCCGACCACCGCGTAGTTCTTGCGGGCGTTTTACCTTGTGTTCTACATTATAACATAAAATATCCCATTTGTCAATACCTTCTGACAAATTTTTTTATTTTAAATTTTATCACTCTTTACCCCGGATGTCAAGACGGTTGATTTCTGTCTTTTTATTTTATTGAGGTTTGTTTCCGGTTCAACTCTTTACCCCAATTCAAAAACAGTTAATTCATGTCTTTTATTTTTTGTGTGAATGAGTTTGTGGTTCAACTCGTTCCCCCAGATGTCAAGACGGTTGATTTCTGTCTTTTGATTTCGTGGGGGCGTTGCACAGAGCCTGTGTCCCCGACCCCCACACCCCCAGTCAGAAAAATTTTTGAAAAAATTTTAGAGGGCACCTTTCAAAAACTTTTATTTTAGTGTCGTAAGTGACGTAGTAGTCAACGCTAAGCATATTCTGCCCTCCCCGTGAATACACTTAAATAAAACAACTTTTTTAAAAAGGAGAAACTAAAAAATGGATTTCAACACCGGTGGCGAAAAAATACCCAACTTTCGCCTTAATAAAGAACTCATAAAAGTAAATGACTTGGTCTACGATAATACCACAGAACAGGCGGTCGAACTCGACTACGTTCTGCCCGACTATTATCCCGAAATTTTCAGAATAGTCAAAACTACCCTCACCCCTCGTATCGTATCCCGCAGCTATACCGCCGGACGCCTAACCTTCGAAATGTCAGTTGTCGCCAATATCCTCTATCTGTCCGAAAATTCAAATGCCCTGCAATCTATTGGCCAACGCCTGAACTATACCAAAACCGTCGAACTCGGTAAACCATACCTCAACATTAACGCACAAATTATCCCCAGAACCGATTATGTAAATTGCCGTGCCGTGAACAGCCGCCGAATTGACCTCCGTGGTGCTATTGCCATTAAAGTGAAAGTGTTCGCCGAAAATCCGCTCGAAATCATTGCCGATGCTTTCGGTATGAACACTCGGCTCAAAAAGCGACCTATAAAATACATTGCGAACAAAAATACCGGTTCCAAACACATGAATATCGAAGAAGATTACGCCATACCCGCAAATGCTCCGGCTGTGAACTCCATCATTCGCACAAATGCCGTGGTTTTTCCCGGTGATAAGAAAATCATTGCCGGAAAACTATCCGTTAAGGGCGATGCAGTCATAGAAATTCTCTATTCCTATGAAAAAGACGGTCAAACAGGTCTTGAACCCTTGCGAATAACCGTTCCGTTCCACCAGATTGTAGACGTAGACGGAATTGACGACAGCTACCTCGCCGAAGCAATTTATGAAATTGCCGGAGTAGACGTCACACCTCGTGCCGAAAATGACGGCGAAGCACGAAAGCTCGAAATAGAACTTGATGTGAATGTGCTTGTTACAGCGATACGTCAAGGCAATGCGGAAATTGTTACCGACGCATATTCTACAAAATATCCGCTTGATTATACCAGAAACGAGATTGAACTTGCCGAGCCGCCGGTTGTGTTAAATGAAAACATATCCGAAAAAGACAGCATTATGACCGAAGATGTAGCTATATCGGGAATATATGACGCTTGGGCAGAGGTGAATAATATTGCAGCCACGCCTGATTATGACAATAAGACCATAACCGTGTCGGGGAACATTTTAAGTTCTGCGGCGGTATATGATGCGGATAATATGCCGTATATTTTAGAACATGACGATGGATTTACGCATACAATTCCGTATGAGGAATTGACGGCGGGAACGATTGTATCGGCAGAGGTTATACCGACGACTGTATCGAGTGCTTTGGCTTCTGAGAATGAAGTTGTGGTAAAGACAGATTTAGCTGTCAGTGTGAATGTGTATAATTCGGCGAGAG
>JAISIJ010000078.1 GCA_031262245.1 Oscillospiraceae bacterium
ACGAAACATTTGCAAGGCTGTCAACGGTAAAGGTTTTTGAAGTGGGGGTTTCTGTTCCCAATTCAAGGAGATACGCACCTGTATATTCAACAGGTAATGCAATGTCAAAGGAAACTTCGTTTGTTGGAGCAACACCTGTACTCAAGGTTACAATAACTTCAACACCTTTGATAACCAATGAACCTTTAACGGGATTTTGGCGGATTACAGCATCTTTGGGAAGAGGTGAATTTTCAGCCTCATCACTTACTTTTAACACCAAACCGGCGTGCTGTGCGGCAATTTTTGCATCGGCAACATTCATACCGTTAAAATCGGGTACTTCAACTTCTGCAACACTCTCGCCGCCTGTGGATACTTGTAAATTAACAACAGTACCCTTTTCAACCATTGTGCCGGCGGGCGGGTCAATACCGCAAATTTGATAGAGAGAATATTGTTCGCTGTTCACAAATTCCATAGAACAAACTAAACCGTATTCTTCACTTTCCAGAACCTTTTGAGCAGATTTAAAATCCTGTCCTAAAATGTCGGGAATTTCAACCTGTATAGCTTGCCCTGAAGATATAGTAACAGTTATAACCTGTTCTTTTTTTACTTTTGTGCCGGAGGGAGGAGCTTGTTCACAGATAATATTAGCTTGATATTCAGAGGGCACAGGCTCGGGGCTGATAACAAGTTCTAAGCCCATTTCCTGACAGTATGTGCCTGCCTCTTCGATAGTCATACCCACAAAACTTTGTAATTCAAAGGGCGTAGATTTTTTTGAACCTGAATTTTCTCCGTTGCCGCTGCCGAAAGCGTCATTAACAAGTGACACGACAAAAAATACCGCCGCAATAATAACTACTATTGTAACAGCAGAAAGAATTGGGATAAAAAGAGACTTACCTTCGGGTTCTTCTTCGTCCTCATAATCGTCATCGTCTTCTTCGTAATATTCCTCTTGTGGTTCTTCCTGTTTTTCGGGGAACGTTTCATTTTTAAAATATCTTGTTTCCTCTGTCAATACTTTCACCTTTTCTTTTTCAGTATTAAAAACATATCCGAAAGTTATGTCGTTATTATACTTAAATGCCTCTAAATCTTTCAACATTTCCAAAGCATCTTCATATCTTGTATGTTCTTTAATATTCTTTTCAAGGGCTTTCAGTATAATCTCCTGTAATCCCAACGGAATAGTCGGATTGAGCTTGCTTGGAGGAACAGGAACATTATAGAGGTGCTTTTGTGCTATCTCGTTAATATCTTTTCCGTCAAAAGGCTTTTGACCTGTTAACATTTCATAAAGCATTATACCAACGGAATAGACATCGGAAGAGGGTTCTAATTCCTCACCTAAAGCTTGTTCGGGGCTGAGGTAATGCACGGAACCGATAGTGTTTTCTCCGTCACCTGCGATTTTATCTCTGGCAATTCTTGCAATACCGAAATCCATCATTTTAACTGTGCCGTCTTCGAGCAACATTATATTATGAGGTTTAATATCACAATGTATAACACCTTTTGAATGGGCGTGGCTTAAGGCACGGAGAATTTGCAACGTGAAATGAACCGCTTCACGTCTGTCTAATTTTTTGTTGCTGTCAATATATTCTTTTAGAGTAACACCGTTAATATATTCCATAACAATATATTGTTCGTTACCTCTGAAATTTACATTGTGGATTTTAACAATATTAGGATGAGCAAGGGAAATAACCGCTTGAGCCTCGGCTCTGAAACGTTTTAAAAATTCAGGCTTATCCAAAAACTCCTCACGGAGAAGTTTAACTGCAACAGTTTTATTTTCTTCTGTATCTGTTGCTTTATAAACATTTGCCATACCGCCCGAACCGACTAAATTTTCAATTCGATATCTGTTATCAAGCATTTTACCTATCATATGTTTCCTTTTTTATAATACTTATACATTTTAATTATATACAACAACAACTGAAATATTATCATTTCCGCCGTTTATAACTGCTTGTTCAACAAGAGAGGTTGCTGCAAGATTAAGAGAAACGCTGTTAACAACCTCAAGAATTTCTTCGTCACTTACTGCATTAACCAAACCGTCAGAGCAAAGCATAATCTTTCCCGAGTCATATTTTACTTTGAAATAATCGGCTTTAACAGCCTCTTCAACACCTAACACCCTTAATAAAACATTTTTTCGCGGGTGAGTTGACATTTCCTCTTTGGTGATTTCACCCTTTTCAAACATAAGCTGAACAACGGAATGGTCTGTTGTAATTTGAATAATATCATTATCTCTTATTAAGTATGCCCTACTGTCGCCGATATTAACAATGTGTGCTAATTCTTTTGTAATAAAAGCCGCAACACAGGTTGTACCCATCATTTGACCTGATTCACGCACGGACTTACCGTTATCATAAACAACGGTATTCGCCGCTTGCATTGCAGAAAGTAATAATTCTTTAAACTCTGTCATTTCCGGATTATAGCCCTGTTCAAAAGCAGTTATAAATCTGTTAGCAGCACGTTGGGAAGCCTCTTTTCCGTTATATCCCCCTCCCATACCGTCACACACAACCGCTAAAACTCCGGTTTCAAAGGATTTATTATCAATAGTATCTTGATTTTCTTTCCTTTTTCCTATATCCGTTCGTTTAAATAATTTCATTTGTTTTTCTCAACTTCTCGTTTTAATTGTCCGCAAGCCGCATTAATATCTGCACCTAACCTACGGCGTATTGTTACATTAAAATTTCTTTCCTGTAAAAATGTTTTAAATTTTTCTATATTAATTTGTGAAACATTATAATTTGCTTCTTTAATAGTATTAACAGGTATAAGATTAATATGACAGTTTATTCCTCTTAACAATTTTATAAGAGCATCTGCATCATCTCTTGAAATATTAAAACCGTCAATACAGGTATACTCAAAAGTAATGCGGCGGTGTGTTGTTTCAATATATTTTTTACAACACTCAATAAGCTCTTTGAGAGGATATTTTTTTGCAACGGGCATTATTTTTTCACGTTTTTGTTGAATTGCACTATGCAAAGAAATCGAAAGTGTAAGAGGTAATTTTTCTTCTGCAAGTTTATAAATCTGAGGAATAAGTCCACAAGTTGAAAGTGACACATTCCTCATACTTATACCGCAAAGTTCCAAAAACTTTATTGTGTTATCATAATTATCTAAAGGCTCACCTATACCCATTAAAACAACATTACTGATTTTTTTGTTGCTGTCATATTCTGTTTCATAGATTTGCAATAAAATCTCGGCAGGAGTTAAATTGCGGATAAATCCTGCTTTTGTTGATGCACAAAAATCACAACCCATTTTACAACCCACTTGAGTTGAAACACAAAGGGAATTACCGTGGTCATATTCCATAAGAACAGTTTCAATATATTGTGTATCTTCTAATTCAAATAAATATTTTACGGTATTGTCTATTTTACTTTCAAGCTTTTTATAGATTTTTAAACTTTTTATACAAAAATTTTCAGATAATTTTGTTCGCATTGCGGTACTTATATTTGTCATATCCGCAAAATTTCTGCAACGTCTGTCGTGTAACCAAGTATAAATCTGTTTAGCACGATATTTCTCTAAACCCAAAGGGATTATTGCCTGTTCTGTTTCTTGTAAGTTTAAACTTAATATATCAATCATTTTTCTGATTTTTCCTGAATTTAGCAATAAAAAAGCCGTCACTGTTAAAATATTTCGGCAAAATTGTTACCATAGGTTTTTCCATTGTTGAAAGTTTTATTTCCGTTGATTTAAAATCAATAACCACAAGTTGAAAATCATTATGATTTTCAAGGAATTTTTCTACAATTATTTTATTTTCTTCTTTGTTAAGGGTGCAGGTTGAGTAGACAAGCTCTCCGCCGTTTTTCAAAAATCTTGAGGCATTTTCTAAAATACTGTATTGTATATCTTTTAAATTCGGCAAAGGTTTTAGTTTTATATCAGGTTTGCGGCGAATTACCCCTAAACCCGAACAAGGCACATCACACAAAATCCTGTCAGCAAGAGATAAATTATCTATTACCGCAGAATCGCCGCAAAGAGCAGTAATATTTTCAAGACCTAATTTTTTTGCTGTTTCTTCAATAAGCTGAACACGATGAGGGTGTAAATCTACAGCATAAATTTTGCCTGTACAGTTAAGCATTTTTGATATTGTAAATGTTTTTCCTCCGGGAGCCGCACACATATCAAGTACAGTCATTCCGTTTTTTACATTCAAAGCCTCACAAGCCAAATAAGACGAAAAGTCCTGTGAATATTCTCCGTCATTAGCAGGCGGCGGTAAAAGAGCATTTTCTAAAAAAGCAACTGTGTCCTCTTTGCCGTATTGTTCAAGGAGTAAATCATAAAGCCACTTCGGAACTGAATATTTTATATGTTCCTTAATATCTTTAAAATATTCCTCGTTGCTGTATTCTCTTAGGAATTTACGCAAAATCGCATTTATAAACCCTCCGGCAGAAGTTTTCTTAAAAGCTTTTGCGAGTTTAACACTTTCATTAACAACAGCATTAGAGGGTGTTTTCATATATATAATCTGGTATAGTGCTGTTCTCAAAATATTTCTTATTTCAATATCGAGTTTTTTAGAAGTATATTTTTCTATAATAAAATCTAATTGTAAAGCATAGTTAAGTGTACCGTAAACAAGAGCTGTACAAAACTTTATATTCTCGCTGTCCTTAATATCTTTTAACAGTAAGTTAGAGTAAGCATTGTCACGGAAAACCCTGTTTAGAACATATACCGCTGTATATCTTGAATTTTTTTTATCCATTATCACCTGTAATTAATATTCCCGATTTTAATAAACCCTGTCCGTTTAAAAACTGCTCAATATTCATTCGCTTTGAACCCTCAAGCTGAACTTCTTTTAAACTTAAAGCTAAACCGTCGGCACAAATTATTTTAAAAGTCTTAGCTTCCTGTAAATTACTTACTTGATAATCACTTTTATATATTTTAAGTCTTTTACCGTTATATTCGGTATAAGCTGTTATAGCACGTATTTGATTATGACATTCCCAAGCAGATTTTTTTGTGTCAAGCAATGACATTTCTTTTGTAATCATAGGGGCATAGGTTGCATCGGAATCCAATTGTTTTTCACGTTTAAGCGTATTATTTTTCAAAGCCTCAAGGGTTTGTTCCAAAACATTTGCCCCTAAATCGGATAATTCCGTATATAACTCATCAAAGGTTTCATTAACATCAATGGATATTCCTACCTCTATAAGCATATCCCCTGTGTCCATACCCTCGTCCATATACATTGAGGTAACACCTGTTGACATATCCCCTTGAAGCAAAGCCCATTGTATGGGAGCAGAACCCCTGTATTCCGGCAATAAAGATGCGTGGATATTAATACATCCCAATTTAGGTAACGTCAAAATGTCTTTAGGTAATATTTTACCGTATGCAACAACAATTATTATATCGGGATTAATTTCTTTGAGAATTTCAAGTGCCTCACCGTTTCTTAATGTTGCAGGTTGATAAACAGGGATATTAAATTTTTCGGCTAATTCTTTAACAGGTGGTTTTTGAATATTATACCCTCTGCCTTTGGGTTTGTCAGGTTGAGTAAAAACAGCAGTAACATTTTCGGTATCTATAAGTTTCTGCAAACAAGGTACTGCAAACTGAGGAGTCCCCATAAATACAACAGATAATTTTTCGTTTTTATTCATTAAATCCCTACCTCTCCCTTAGTCTTGGTCTGTCCATTCGTCTACTAAATCAACAAAAAGTTCTCCTTTAAGGTGGTCACATTCGTGCATAGCACATCTTGCTGCTAAACCCTCAAGGTCAATATCATACCATTCACCATATCGGTTTTGTGCTCTTAAATGACATTTCAAAGGACGTTTAACATATCCCCATTGTTTCGGACAGGATAAACACCCCTCAACATCACGTTGTTCACCTTGGAAATCAGAGAGTTGAGGATTAAGCATTTCAAGCATACCCAAATCTTCTTCACTACCCGAAACAGCTGCAATATCTATAATCGCTCCGCATTTAAGATAACCTATTTGCGGAAAAGCAAGTCCCACGCCGTTGGCATCTTTCAGCGTATCAGACATATCGTCAAGTAATTTATGCAATTTATCGTCAAAAACATCAATGGATTTTGTTTGTTTTGTTAAAATCTCATCGCCTTTTTTTAATATTTGTCTTATTCCCATTACAAGGGTTATCCTCCGTTAAAATCAATTGTTACAGTTACGCCTTTGTAGTCTTTATTCTTTATTATATCTTTTAAAAATGCTCTGAACTCTGCATTATTCTTACACTTCATCATTATATGCCAATAATATTTACCGCCTTTGAGATAGTAATTATCTCTTGTGGGAGGGAAAATTTTAAGAGGTTTTATTTCTTTTATCCTCTCACAAATATGTGTAAATATCATATCTGCAACGGTGAAAGTTTTATTATCATTGTCTGAAATAAATGTGACGGTACATATGTCACAATAGGGCGGCATAAGCAAAGTACGACGCAAAGTCAACTCATTTACCGCAAAAGCTTTATAATTTTGCTGTGAACCTAATTGAATAACATAATGCTCCGGCAAAAAGGTTTGCAAAACAGCACGTCCTTTTTTATGAGCACGTCCGCTCCTGCCGATAACCTGTGTAATCAGCGAGAATGTACGTTCATAAGCTTTGTAATCTCCGTAATAAAGAGATTTATCAACAGATATTATACCCACAAGAGTAACATTCGGGAAATCAAGTCCCTTGCCTAACATTTGTGTTCCTAACATAATATCATATTCTTTATTGCGAAAAGCCTCAAAAGATATTTCATAAGTCTGTTTTGAAGTTATAGTATCGGCATCCATTCGCAAAATTCTTGCATTAGGTAAAAGCGTTTGGAGTTTTTCCTCTAATTTTTGCGTTCCCATTCCGATTTTCTTCAGAACGTTATAACCGCAAGCCGGACATTGCGGCGGCATTTCACGGGTAAATCCGCAAAAATGACATAGCAATTTGTTTGTCTGTTTATGAAAAGTCATAGGCAGAGAACAATCTTTACAGTAAATCGGCTGATTACAGTGAGCACACATAATCATTGTATGGTATCCTCGCCGATTTAGCAATAGAATAGACTGTTCGCCGTTTCTGATATTCTTCTGCAACTCTTCAAGTAAAAGTCTTGAAAAATCAGGCTCTTCATAAGACATATCTACAACTTGCACCATAGGTAAAGATACATCACCATATCTTTTTTCCAAAGTGAGAAGTGTATATATCCCTTTGTTTGCATAGTAAAAACTCTCTAAAGACGGTGTAGCAGAGGCGAGCAAGAGTTTCGCATTATGGGTTTTGCAACGATGTTTCGCAACATCTGTTGTATGGTATCGAGGAGCAGATTCAGATTTATAAGTGTGTTCCTGTTCCTCATCTATTATTATAATACCGATATTTTCAAGCGGTGCAAAAACTGCCGAACGTGTTCCTATTACAATATTTTTCTTGCCCTCTTCAATGTTTCTGTACTCAACTGCACGTTGAGAATTTGTTAAACCGCTGTGAAGAACAGCAACGGTTTCACCGAAAAGCGCCGTGAACTGCTTAAGCATTTGCGGTGTTAAAGCTATCTCGGGGACAAGTAACATTGCAGTTTTGCCTTGATTAAGGTAATAATTAATGAGATGTTTAAATACCGAAGTTTTACCGCTGCCTGTAACTCCGTGCAAGAGATAACATTTTGAAATATTGTCTACTGTGATTGTTTCAAAAACCTCATTTTGCTCCTGTGACAGCACTATACTCTCAATATTAATATTTTTTTCATAAACTGCAAGTTTTGGTAAACGTTTCGGATAAGGCTTGGGTAAAACAACACTTATTGCATCAAATAATGTGCAAAAAGTAGTTTCGGAGAGCCATTCGGATAACTCAAGCAATTCTTCATTAATAACAGGTATAGGGTCAATAACTTCAAGTATTTCTTT